>CAMEBJ010000035.1 GCA_945912085.1 uncultured Bacteroidales bacterium
CATTTTCAGATGATATGTCTGCCGCTCATCTGGATGTGGCATTGAGCGTTGACAATGCAGGGGACGCTTCCTGCGGAAAGACTGTAGAGGTGGTCCTCCTGGATGCAGAAGGGAAGGAAGTCGCAGCCGGGTCAGAAAGAATGTCTCTTGCACCGCTTGAGAAATCCAGGGTTTCGAAGATTCGGCTTCAGGTCCCTCAGGTGAGACTCTGGTCGGCGGAGCATCCGGAACTCTACACCATTCTTGTCATCCAGAAGGACCAGAAGGGAAGTCAGGAGATGGCTTTCAGCACCAGATACGGGTTCAGGAAGCTAGAAATCAGAAATTCCCTTCTCTACATCAACGGCAGGAGGGTTTTCCTCAAGGGTGTGAACCGTCACGACACAGATCCCGTGGACGGACGCTCAGTGTCTGTGGAGTCTATGCTCAGGGATGTCCTCCTGATGAAACGCAACAACATAAACACCGTCAGGACAAGCCATTACCCGAACCATTCGAAGATGTATGCGATGTTCGACCATTTTGGACTGTATGTCGTGGATGAGGCTGACCTTGAGGACCACGCAAACCAGAGTATCTCGGAACTGCCTTCGTGGATTCCTGCGTTCAATGACAGAATCTCCCGAATGGTACGCAGGGACCGCAATCATCCATCGGTGATTATGTGGAGCCTTGGCAACGAGGCTGGTGCGGGCAGCAATTTCGAGCATTGCTACAAAACTGCCAAGTCTTTGGATGACAGACCTGTGCACTATGAGGGGACAAGAATCGGAGGACTGCCGTACGGAGGCGGAGCCTACAGTGATTTCTATTCGAAGATGTATCCGAACATGGACTGGATGAAGGAATGGTCGCACGGTCTGGACAAGCCTATGTTCATCTGTGAATATGCCCATGCGATGGGCAATGCAATCGGAAATCTGGATCTTTACTGGAAGTCCATCAGGAATTCTTCCTGCATAATCGGAGGATGCATCTGGGACTGGGTGGACCAGGCCATTTACGAACCGTCTGAACTTCGGGATGGTTCATACTGGGGAAGATACAGGACAGGTTACGACTTCCCCGGCCCTCATCAGGGGAATTTCTGCAGCAACGGAGTCGTGCTCCCTGACAGGTCGGAGGGACCGAAACTTGCCGAGGTGAAAGCTGTGCACCAGTTTGTGGACTTCTCCCTCAAGGGCAGCAATCCGAAAAGGAACACTGTTACAGTCGGAATCTGCAATCAGTACGATTTTACCTCATTGTCTGAATTTAACCTGAGATATGAAGTCCTTCTGGACGGCTATGTGCAGCAGGAGGGCCTGGCTCATCTTTCGGATGTGCATCCGGGAGATTCCATTGAGGTCTCCCTGCCGCTGGGGAAGGTTTCTTTGAAACGCTCCGCATCGAAGGGAGCGGAGGTCTGTCTGAACTGCCGCCTTGTCAGGAAGAATGCAACCGTGTATGCTGGGGCGGGTCACGAGGAAGCCTCTGCCCAGTATGTGCTGACCTCCCGCAGGTCCCCTTCTGCACAGCCTGGCCGCAAATCCTCCGTCAGGGTGGAGCAGAAAGACGGCTGCACTGTTTTTGCCAACGGGAAAACTGTCCTTACCCTGGACGGAAAGACTTCACGCGCTCTTTCCCTCACGATTTCCGGCCGTGAGTTCTTTGCTGAGGGAACCGGTTTCGAGTTTGACAATTACAGGTACATCGAGAATGACAGGAACAATGTCTCTGCTCAGAATGGTCTGAAGGAAGATGGAAATATTGTTTACGAAATATTGAACAATGTGGTCAAGGTTGTCACTTCCAGGGCTGGATCGCTTGCCGACAGGGAGATAACCTATCTGGTCGGGAGTTCTTCCGTGGATGTGAAGGTGAAAGTGATTCCTCATTCTGAAAATCTTTTGCGTGCAGGAGTCTCTTGTTTCGTGCCTGTAGAGTACGAAAATGCAAGTTACTATGCCAGAGGCCCTTGGGACAATTACAATGACAGATGTGTGTCTTCGTTCCTGGGACGTTATGCTGCAAAAGTGGCGGATATGAACTATCCTTACATCCGTCCGCAAAGTGCATCGAACAGGGAAGGGCTCCGCGAACTGGAACTTTCCGCCCCTGATGGGACAGGTTTTGTCATCTCTGCACTTTCGGAGTGCTCGTTTTCCCTCTGCCGCCACACCGATCATGAACTGAAATCGGCTGCACACCAGTGGGAACTCCCTGAGACAAACAGGATTGTACTCCATCTGGATGCAGCCCACAAAGGTGTTGGAAACGGCAGTTGCGGCTATCAGACAGGAACCCTGCCACAGTATTCGGTTCCCCTCAAGGAACATTCGCTTGCATTCAGGATTGCGCTGAAGTAATGGTTCTTAGTAATCTTTCCAGACTTTGAGGTACTGCTGGAGCGCCCACATCTCGTCGCGGTATTTTGCGGCGGCGAGGAAGTCCAGTTCGGCGGCGGCTTTCTGCATATTTCGTTTGGCTGTTTCCACGGCCTTTTCTACCTGAGACCTTGACATAGACCTGATTACAGGGTCCTGAAGGACTGCGGCCAGGTCTGCCTGGATGTAGCCGTCGGCAAATGCAGAATTGTTCTCCCTGACGGAGTCGTGGCCCAGACCGACCGACACTGTCCCTTTGCCGAGGTCCGACGGGTCAGGGATGTAGTGGGGATCGTCGTAGGAGTTGGCGGCACTGACCTTGCCACTGACTGTTCCTGCAATGCGGGGATTTTTTGAATGCGCCCCCGGAGTCTCAGATGCAAGGGCGTTCTTTTTCACTGTCACCTGCGTCGGGGTGATACCGTGCTTCTTGTTGTATTCAATCTGTTTCGCTCTTCGGCGGTCTGTCTCGTAGATTGTTTCCTGCATTGATTTGGTGATGCTGTCGGCATACATTATCACAAGACCGTTGACATTCCTTGCCGCACGGCCTGCCGTCTGGGTCAGGGACCTTCCGGAGCGGAGGAAACCCTCTTTGTCCGCATCGAGGATTGCCACAAGGGAGACCGTCGGGATGTCAAGGCCCTCCCTGAGGAGGTTGACCCCGACAAGCACGTCAAAGAGACCGTTCTTGAAGTCCTCGATGATTTCCACCCTCTCGAGGGTGTCCACGTCGGAGTGGATGTAGCGGCATCTGACGCCCATCCTTGTGAAATACTTCTCAAGTTCCTCAGCCATCCTCTTGGTCAGGGTAGTGACGAGTACTCTTTCGTCCGCCTCCGCGCGGACACGGATTTCCTCCAGGAGATCATCTACCTGGTTCTTTGTCGGACGGACCTGAATAGGCGGGTCCAGAAGACCTGTAGGCCTGACAACCTGCTCTACCACAAGTCCTTCGGATTTTTCCAGCTCATAGTCTCCCGGGGTGGCACTCACAAAGACCTTCTGGCCTGATATGGCTTCAAATTCGTCGAATTTGAGCGGACGGTTGTCCGCTGCCGCCGGGAGGCGGAAGCCATACTGCACAAGGACAGACTTTCTGGAATGGTCCCCTCCGAACATTGCCCTGATTTGCGGCAGGGTGACGTGGCTCTCGTCAATGAAGGTTATGAAATCCTTCGGGAAATAGTCCAGAAGGCAGAAAGGCCTCATCCCTTCGCTCCTCCCGTCGAAATATCTCGAATAATTCTCAATTCCGGGGCAGTAGCCCATCTCCTTGATCATCTCCAGGTCGTATTCGACCCTCTGCTTTAATCGCTTGGCCTCCAGGAACTTCCCATATTCCTCAAACAGTTCGCACTGCTTCCTCAGGTCATCCTGAATCTGGCTGATTGCCTTGATGCTTCTCTCCTTCGTGGTCACGAAATTGTTCGCCGGGTAGATGGAAACATCGTCAACGCTTTCCAGAAATGCCCCTGTGACGGGATCGATGACGGAAATCCCGTCTACCTCATCACCGAAAAACTCAATTTTGACGGCATTGTCTCCGTTTCCCAGGCAGATGTCCACCGAATCGCCTCTGACTCTGAAAGTTCCCCTCTTGAAATCCGTCTCGGTCCTCGAGTAAAGCGCGTCCACCAGCTGGTACAGGAAACGTGTCATGTCCCTCTGCTCGCCCCTGCGCACAGTCACTGTCTGCGAATGGAAATCCTCGGGGTTGCCTATACCGTAAAGGCAGGAAACACTGGATATCACAATCACATCCCTCCTTCCGCTTAGAAGCGAAGAGGCGGCACTGAGCCTCAGTTTCTCTATTTCGTCGTTGATGCTCAGGTCTTTTTCGATATATGTATCAGTCGAAGGTATATATGCCTCCGGCTGGTAGTAATCGTAATATGAAACGAAATATTCAACAGCGTTGGAGGGGAAGAAACTCTTGAACTCCCCGTAAAGCTGGGCGGCAAGGGTCTTGTTGTGGCTCAGAATCAGGGCGGGACGCTGGAGTCTCTCGATTACATTCGCCATTGTGAATGTCTTTCCCGAGCCGGTCACGCCGAGCAGAGTTACGGCATCCACCCCGCTGTCAAGGGCAGAGCAGATTCCGTCAATGGCTCCCGGCTGGTCTCCGGACGGCCTGTATGGTGATTCTATCTTGAATTTCATCTGGAAAATAATCAGACTGCAAAGATATGAAGTAAAAAAGTTATATTTGCAGTTCCATCAAAAAGATTTCCTGAATATTCTGACGGTTATGGAACAGATAAAGCAAATCCCTTACGGAGTGTCCGACTTCAGGTCGGTGATAGAGCAGGACTTGTACTATGTTGACAAGTCAATGTATATTGAAGAACTTGAGAAACAGTCCCGGACACTGATTTTCATCCGCCCTCGCCGTTTCGGCAAGAGCCTGTTCCTGAATATGCTGCGTCTTTACTATGACAAGGCAGCCTCCGCGGACTTCGAGAGGTTGTTCGGGAAGTTGTACATCGGTCAGCATCCTACGCCGAACCGTAACCGTTATCAGGTGCTGTATATGGACTTCTCCCGAATCGGCGGTGATCTGAACACTCTTAAGGATGATTTCAATGCCTACTGCAACATCCAGCTGAACAGTTTTATGGACACTTACCGTGAGGATTATCCGGAATCCCAGGTGGCTGAATTTATGGAATGTCCTAATGCAAGGATGAGATTGAGTATCCTCAGGAATATGTCAGAGAAGGCTCAGATTCCTCTCTACCTGTTCATAGATGAGTACGACAATTTCACTAATGTGGTTCTGAACGAACACGGTGAGGAGATCTACCACCAGATGACCCACGCAAGCGGTTTCTACAGGGAGGTCTTCAAACTGTTCAAGGGCATGTTCGAGCGCATCTTCCTGACAGGAGTGAGCCCGGTCACCCTGGATGACTTGACCAGCGGTTTCAACATCGGGTGGAATGCATCGACTATGCCTGAACTGGACAAGATGCTGGGCTTCTCGACAAAGGATGTCCGCGAGATGTTCACCTATTATAGGGGTGTAGGTATGCTGCCTGTCGACAGTGACGTTGAGGCTATGATTGAGGAAATGCGTCCTTGGTACGACAACTACTGTTTCGCAAAAGAGTGCCTTGGTGACGGGAACACAGTCTTCAACTGCGATATGGTTCTCTATTATCTTCGCAACTATGTGAATTACAAGCATTCTCCGGAGAATATGCTTGACCCGAACACGAAGACGGACTACAACAAACTCAAGAAACTCATCCAGCTGGACAAACTGGACGGAGACCGCAAGGGGGTGTTGCGCAAGATAACTGAAGAGGGTGAGATAATGGCTGACCTTTTTACCTCCTTCTCCGCGGTTGATATGACTCGTCCGGAGATTTTCCCGAGCCTTCTGTTCTACTACGGAATGCTGACGATCAAAGGTACCCGTGGCAGCCGTCTGATCCTGAGCATACCGAACAACAATGTGCGGAAGCAGTACTATGGCTATCTCCTTGAGAATTACGCCCAGTGCAACGTCAACATCAGCAGTCTTCGCGATGCCTATGATGCAATGGCTTTCGACGGCAACTGGAGGGAAGGATTACAGTATATGGCCGACTGCTACAGAAACCTCTCTTCAGTCCGTGACAGCATAGAGGGCGAGCGCAACATCCAGGGCTTCTTCCTTGCGTACCTGAATCTCAACGACTACTACATCACCGCGCCCGAGCTGGAACTTCAGCACGGCTACTGCGATTTCTTTCTCCTCCCGAACCTGACTCACTACAAGTCGGAGCACAGTTACATCATCGAGGTTAAATATCTCCCGAAAAAGGATTTTGAGTCAAAATCTGAATCCCAGTGGGAAGAAGCGGTTCAGCAGATAAAAGGCTATGCCCAGGCCCCACGCGTCGAGGCTCTCCGCCAGGGAACCACCCTGCACAGGATTGTGATGCAGTTCTGTGGCTGGGACCTTGCCAGGATGGAGGAGGTGTAGTGCTTGATAATCGACTTGTTCTATGGTAAGACATATCTCACTGCTGGCCGTTTTGGCGCTTTCCTTGTTGTTTCAGCCGTTTGCCGGAGCAGTGGATCTTCCTGATTACAGTTTTCATACGATTCCGAATACGACATATTACGGTGGTATACACGGAATTACCAAGGATCGTATCGGAAGAATCTGGTTCAGCGGTCACGAGGCGGTCTGTGTCTATGATGGCAACACATTCGTACGGAAAGAGAAGGAGATAATGAATATGTCTCCATACGATTCCTGGAATTTCGGTGAGGTCAGAACTGCAGGAAAGGACTGTAGGCTGATTGTGGGAAGCAACCACGGAATGATAATGCTGGATTACGAAAGTATGTCGTTCGACTGTCTTTTCCCTGGAAATATCGGTCCTTTTGATGTCAGTAGGAAAGGTGAGGTCTGGATGGTAAGGGACGGCAGGGTGGAGATGTTCAATGCCGATGACTTGTCTGCCGGCACTTTAGTCCCTTCTTTCAACCCAGTCCCTTCTTTCGTCTCGTCTGTCTTCTGTACTGAGGATGAAGTCTATGCTTCTGTCAGGAACGTTCTGATGAAATACAATTCCGACAATTGCTGTTTTGACCGCTTCTCCGTTATCGGTGGAGGTAATACGGAAATAAAGGATGTTCTCCGGTTTGGTGAGGACGTGTATGTGCTGACATTGATGGACGGCCTTTTCAAATGCCGTCCGGACGGGACGGTTCTTCGTTCGGATGTCAGCGGACTGATTTCAGACAGTACCACAAGTACGAAAATGCTCTATGCCGATCCGTCGGGAGTCATCTGGATTGCAACTCAGGCCGGGTTGCTGCTGCTGGATCCTGAAACGGAACGGACCAGAATCCTTCGACTTGACCTCAATCAGCCTTATTCACTTCCGAACAATTCGGTGTGGTCTGTATTCCCGGATCCGGACGGGGGACTGTGGATTGGGACATATGGTGGGAAACTGGCCTACAGTACATTGTCTGTCAGTGACGTGAGATTCTTCACAGCCCGTTCCGGTGGTTTGTCCCATCCGATTGTGAGTTGCTTTGTGGAGGATTCAGACGGAAATCTGTGGATAGGAACCGAGGGTGGTGGAATTTCAGTATTGGACAGACAAGCAGGCAGATTCAGTTACCATACGCATTCTGACGGATGTGGTCTTTCCTCTGATTTCATCAAGAAACTCTGGATAGATGAGAAGGGTGTCATCTGGGTGGCGTCATTCAATGGAGGTATTCAGGTGTATGACAAAAGGACCGGTCATTTCAAGACTAGGGCAGGTTCATCCACCAGTTACCCATTGTGTGTCTATGATTTTCTTGAGTGGGAAGACGGAAGTTTGTGGATGTCAAGCCCGGACGGAAATCTGCGATATCAGCGGAAAGCGGGAAGTCCGACTGAAACTGTCTGGTTTACTGATTCCGAGGGTCGCCAGTTTGGAACGGCTGCGGAGATGATTTACCGCGATGATGAGGGGCATCTTTGTCTTCTTTCCCATTCCGGGCTGATCGTAGCTGATGCCTCGACAGGAAGGATTGTAAGATGTCATCACATTGACAATGTCCCTTTCCAGTCAAACAATCTCATCTGTTTTTGCCGCTTGTCCTCCGGTGACATCTGGTTCGGGACAGGCGGGGGTGTCAATGTTCTGAAGAATGATGGTTCTTATGTGCATCTCGTTGATTCCGAAGGAGAATCTCTCTTAGGAAAGGTCGTTTTCGGAATAGTTGAGGACGATGCTTCAGGCAATGTATGGCTGAGTACGGATGCCGGACTGTATCTTTATTCGGCGGACACCGGCCTGTTCTCGAAATCCAGCATTGACAATGACGAGAACTGCGGGTCATACTATATAAGGTCATATTTCAAGACTTCCTGCGGCGAGATTCTTTTCGGAGGAACTTCCGGTTTTGTGATGTTCAATCCGGTGAAAATGTCCTTCAATTCACAGAAACCGGAGGTTTTCTTCACCGATTTCCTGATTGACAACAATGTCGTCCTGCCTGGGAGCAAGGATTCTCCTCTGAAGAAATCCATCCTGACATACACATCTGCGGAGAATGACAAGGGTTTGGTGCTGAATCACCGTCAGAATAATTTCGGAGTCCGCCTGTCTTCCGACAGCTATCTCAATGCTGAAAGAAACCGGTATGCCTATAGGATGCAAGGTCTTTCCGATGACTGGATGGAACTTCCGGAAGGTCAGAGAGTGGTTTCATTTTTCAATATCAGTCCCGGGAAATATCTGTTTGAGGCAAAGGCTGCAAACAATGACGGAATCTGGGGTGACAGGGTGACTTCGATTGGGATTGAGGTCCGTCCTTCTCCATTCCTGTCGGTGTGGGCCTATTGCCTGTATGCTCTGATTCTTGCCCTTTCCGCCTTTGCCGTCTGGAGGTTCTTTATGAACAAGAAAATCTTGGAGCAGAAACTCGAGATGGAAAGGATGAAGGAGGAAAACATCAGGCAGATGACCCAGGCCCGAATCAATTTCTTCACCAGCATATCCCACGACCTCAAGACTCCTCTTACTCTTGTCGTGGATCCGCTGAAACAGTTGAAGGAACATCTCCCACAATCGTCCCAGGCATTTGCTGATGTCCGGCTGATTGAACAGAACGTCGGAAGAATCAAGAGAATGATTGTCCAGCTGCTCCAGTTCAGGGAGATTGAAAGCCAGAAGATTGTGCTGAACAGACAGCCTGGTGACATTGTCCGGTTCATAAAGGACATATTTTCGCTTTTCGACAACATCGCTGCAAACAAGGAAATCGAAACAGAGTTCCGCAGTGAGATGGAGAGTTTCTACACTATGTTTGACTATGAAGTGATGGAAAAAATAGTCACTAATCTCATCTCCAAT
>CAMEBJ010000036.1 GCA_945912085.1 uncultured Bacteroidales bacterium
ATATCATCAACGATGCTCCGGCAGAAGATAGTCTGATGACCGCTGACAGTCTGAGAAAGGATAGTCTGACAAAGGACAGTCTGACGACCGACAGTTTAATGACGGACAGTCTGACGACGGCGGGCATCGACACCGCAGAGGCCGCAACGGACACCGTAATCCTGACCGCAAGGGACACCATCGTGGCCCCGGACTCTCTGAAAGACATTGATCCCCTCAGGTATAAATATTTCGTTGAACTTAAAGATTCCCTGACGAGAGCGACAACCCGCGACTCCCTTCTTTCAGTTGGCGACACCCTCGAACTTGCACTTCTGGATTCGCTTTACCTTAAGGACTCCACCGACATCGCGAAGGCGAAATTCGATGCCTGGTTCAATTCCCTGACGCGCAAGGAAAAGAAGAAATACATCGCCGAACAGGAACTGCCAATCAAGATGGCCGAGATGAGGGCGAAGATGGAGAGGAAGGACAGCATCAAGGCAGTCAAGGACAGCATCACCCAGAACACCCCGCGAATCCTCGAGACCTACGCGGTTCCCGATTCGATGCAGTACAAGAGGCTGTTGATGTGGAATCACGACCGGTATTTCAACGAGTTGAAGCTCCAGACACAGGACACCTCCTACAATTACCATTTCAGGGATCTGCCTTACGCAAAAGAGGACATAAATGCCAACTGGCTGGGAGTTCCCGGTTCGGCTGTCCAGTATTTCGACTGGTTCAAGCGCGAGGGGGAGGAAAACGTAATCTTCTACACTCCTTACAGGTCCTACACCTATTCACCCGAGACCCTGCCTTTCTACAACACCAAGACACCTTACACCGAGCTTGCTTACTGGGGTACCCTGTTCGCCCAGGACGAGAAGGAGGAGGCCAACATCAAGATATTGACAACCCAGAACATCCTTCCGGGTCTGAATGTCACACTTGAATACCACCGCTTCGGAGGCAAGGGTATGCTCCAGAGAGAGGACACGGACAACAGGACGGCGGTTGTCTCCGCGAACTATATGGGCAAGAGGTACCTGATGCACCTTGCATATATATACAATAAGGTTAAAAAAAGCGAGAACGGAGGAATAGCTGACAATTTCTGGATAAGGGACACCACGGTCGATGCCAAGGAAATCACCGTCAACCTTCTGGATGCCTCCAGCAAGACAAAGAAAAACACCGTCTTCCTCGACCAGTCCTACAGGTTCCCGTTCAGTTTCATCGGCAGAAACGGGACAAAGGAGGAAAGGAAGGAGTTCAAGATCCGCAGGGACAGCATTATGAGCAGCGGCGACAGCGCGGCGATTGCGGAGTTCCTACTGGAGCAGAAGCAGAAGAAGGATGCTTCGAAGGACAGTGTCAACAGGGACATCACCTCGACATTCATCGGACACAGTTCCGAGTATTCGGTCTTCACGAGGACCTACTCGGACAACATCACCAACGACACCGAAAGGAATTTCTTCAACAACAACTTCTACCTCAACCCAAGGTCGAGCGCGGACTCAATGAGGGTGATGAAGCTGGAAAACAGGGTTTACCTGAGACTCCAGCCGTGGAAGGCCGATGGTATCATCTCGAAAATCGATGTCGGAATCGCTGACAAACTGTTGAATTACTACAGTTTCAATCCGAGTACCGGATTTCTCGCCAGGTCAGCCAACACGGTCAGGAATTCAGTCTATCTCTACGCAGGAGCACAGGGACAGTACAAGAAATACCTCGACTGGCATGCCTTCGGAAAATACACATTCCTCGGTCACGAAATAAATGATTTCGGAGTCAATGCAGACGTGTCGGTGAAATTCTATCCGTTCCGCCGGGACAGGAACAGCCCTCTGATTCTGAAAGCGGCATTCGAGACCAAACTTGAGGAGCCGGATTTCTACGAAACCCATTTCTTCAGTAACCACTACAGATGGAACAATGATTTCGCCAAGGTGTCCACGACAAAAGTGGAGGCCTCCGTGTCGATTCCGAGGTGGAAACTGGAGGCGGCTTTCGGCTACTCCCTTCTGGGAAACAACATATACTTCGACGCCCTGTCCAATCCTTGTCAGAACGCCACGGCAATGAGCGTGATGAGGGCATCGCTGATGAAAAATTTCACTGTGGGAAAGATTCTCCATCTCGACCACAGGCTGATGTTCCAGGTTTCGTCAAACGAGGCCGTGCTGCCTCTGCCGATGTTCTCGGCGAACCTGAGATACTACATCCAGTTCAATGTCGTCCGCAAGGTGATGCAGATGCAGATTGGTGCGGACGCAAGATACAACACCCTCTGGTATGCCCAGGGGTACAACCCTGTCCTCGGAGTTTTCTACAACCAGGACAAGGAGCGCTACGGAAACAACGCCGACATAGATGTGTTCGTGAACATCCAGTGGAAGCGTGCCTGCATATTCATCAAAGTACTGAACGTCGGTCAGGGCTGGCCGAACAAGGAAGCGGGCTACTTCAGCGCTCACAATCATATTTACTCACAAAGAGCCATCAAAGTCGGGATTTTCTGGCCATTCTACATCCAGGCCGGAAAGAACTCAAGAATAGGAGGAGGAAATGCCGGAGGTAAGCCTTCAGGCGGTGCAATGGGCGGCGGTGCAATGGGCGGCAGTGCAATGGGCGGCGGTGGCTTGTCAACTTACGACCGCTGATGAACAGGAAATATTCAGGTAAAATTGTAAAAATCTCCCTTGTCATCCTTTTGCTGATGCTTGTGCCTCTCTGCGAGAGGGGAAGATATCTTGAAAGAAGCGAGGCCACGATTCCATTCGGAGGACAGACCATAAGATGCGTTCTGGACACGGGAGACGATATGTACTCCCACCAGGGACTCAAGACAGGCTTCAGCTACGAGATGCTCAGAATATTCGCCGCACAGGAAAAGCTTCCGGTGACAATCATCGAGGCAATGCCTGGAGAGAATTACGAAGACTCCCTGATGGTGGAGAGTGCAGACATTCTGGTGCGATGCGTTCCGGATTCCCTCGACAATCCCGACATAAGGAAAACCCTCCGGACCGACCATTTCTGTGTCTGGAACCTAAGAGCAGACAAGACTGCGGAAATCAAGGCAATCAACCTCTGGCTCGGAGGATTCTTCAACAAAAAGGAATACAAAGAGCTCAGGAACAGGTTCTACAGTTCCTACGACCCTTTCAAGCGCCTCGCCCGGGGTTCCCTGAGCCACAGGCTCAGCCCCTACGACGAAATCATCAGGAAGTATGCGGCAACAATAGGATGGGACTGGAGGATGCTGACTGCCGTCATCTACCAGGAGTCACGCTTTTCCATCAGCACTGTCTCCTCAAGGGGAGCCCGGGGATTGATGCAGATTATCCCCAGCACAGCAGCCTACTATGGTGTCACCGACCTGCTGGACCCTGAGGAAAACATCAAGGCTGGGACAAGACATCTGGGCAGGCTCCAGAAAGCATTCAGCGAGGAGGAATTCACTCCGGAAGAACGCATCAAGTTCACCCTTGCAGCCTACAACGCAGGTGAGGGAAGAATTGCCGACTGCAGGGCATTCGCAACGGCAAACGAGGTTGACAGCACGAAGTGGGATGAAATTGTAACCATAATCCCGAATATGCGGCGCTACGCGGTCACCTGCGGAGACACTGTCCGTCAGAGCGGATTCAGGGGGACAGAAACAATCAATTACGTCAGCAGGGTAAAAGAACTCTACGAAGCATTCTGCGAAATCTGCCCCGAGTAGAAATTCTCAGTTCATCGAGACTGTCCTTGCAGGATCAACCCTTGAGATGAAAATGGACGGGAGAAGCAGAAAGAGCATTATGACTGCCCAGGCAATGAGATCTGCGGCAAGAATCAGCCCTAAATCCAGATGCACCGGAACAAACGGCACAAAATAATTCGACGGATCCAGTTTCAGAATATGAGTATGCTCCTGAATGAGGCAGAGCACTATGGCGACTATATTCCCGCAGGCCATTCCCTTGAGCACGAGAGATGAGGCGGCAGTGAGGAAAACCCGGGCGATTCTCCTGTCATTCATCCCCAGGGACTTGAGCACACCTATAGTGGAGATGTTCTCGAACAGCATTATCAGCAGGCCTGAAATCATATTGAACCCCGCAACGACTGTCATCAGGACAAGGATGAACAGGACATTGAAATCAATTAGATTCAGCCAGTCAAAAATCTGGGGATATTTCCTCGTGGAAGGTGTCGAGACCACTGTCGGCCCTTCATATTCAGGGTCCGACATTTCCGAAAACAGAATATAGCCTATTTCATCCGCGACCTCATCCATCACAGAGGACTTCCTCTCGCTTTCTTTCAGAAAGACCTCGTGCACTGAAACCTGGTCTGCATTCCAGCCGTTCAATCTCTGCAAATCCTCAAGTGAAGCATACACCAACATTCTGTCATCTGACTGAATGAGAGGCTCATACACAGATTGGACACGGAATTTCCTCACCTTCGTTCTCTCCCCTATGAAATAGGCCGGCACAAAATCCCCGACCCCCACCTGCAGCTTTGACGCAAGGGTGGAAGGCAGACTGATTCCGAGAGAGGCGGACGAATCGGCCACCGCTGAAGGGAAAGCCTTGAACAGAACCCCGTGAATGTTCGTCCCGCTCTTGACAATACCTGCCCTGTAGATTGCAGGGCGCACCTCTCTGACTTCCGGAAGGGATTCTATCCTGCTGACATACGGGGCATTGCGTTCTATCGGTGAGGACTCATCAAGATAGTTCATATCCACCGGAGTAATCTGAACATCCCCGCTTATTTCCGAAAGGGCATCCCTTATTCCGATTCTGAATCCGGACGAAATGGCAACGGCCAGAATCATCACGAGAAAACTGACCGCAATGCAGACAATCGCCAGTTTACCCTTGAACTTCAGCCTCGATGCTATGAACAACGAAATATTCATCCCTGTAATTCTCTTTTTTCAGGTGAGGGGACAAAGTTATACATATTTCAAATTTTTTCTTCATCTTTGCGGCCAATTTTCATCACCTATGTCACAAAACAGACAAACGCTTCACCCGTAGATATGACCAAAATCAAAAGATTCATAAAAGACTGGATGCTTCCCCTGGCAATGATTGTCGGAGCATCAGCCTACCTCATTTACAAGCAGATACCCTCCCTTGCCCCGGCAGGACCATTTCTTTACAGGACAGTGGCATTTCTGCAGCCGGCACTGCTCTTCTGCCTTCTGTTCCTGACATTCTGCAAGATTTCCCCGAAGGATATGAGGCCGAGGAAATGGCATCTGTGGCTACTGCTGTTCCAGACCCTGGGATTCATCCTTCTGGCAATAACTACAATTTTCCTGAAAGGTGCCCACTCGGCAGTGCTCATCGAGAGTGCGATGCTGATGATTATATGTCCGACAGCCACTGCGGCATCAGTCATCACGGGAAAACTCGGAGGGGATATGCCCGGTCTGACAACCTACCTGATTCTCATCAACCTTGTCACAGCCCTGGTTGTACCTCTGTTCGTGCCGATTATCCATCCGGCACAGGACACCACATTCGTGGTTGCATTCAGTATGATAATGGCAAAGGTCTTCCCTCTGCTGATCTGCCCGTGCATACTTGCCTGGATAGTGAGATTCACAATGCCAAAGCTGCACAGGAAGATTGTCCGCCACGAGAACCTGCCGTTCAATCTCTGGTCGGTCGGACTCATGCTTGCCATCCTGATGACCACACGCTCAATCGTGCACAGCGACGTCCCGGCAAGTTACCAGATTGGAATTGCCGTCGTCTCACTGGTCTGCTGCATCCTCCAGTTTGCCTGTGGGAAACTCATCGGGAAACGCTATGGAGCCTCCATCACGGCAGGTCAGGCCCTGGGACAAAAGAACACCGTGTTTGCAATCTGGATGGGCTACACCTTTATGACACCGGTCACCTCAATTGCAGGAGGATTCTACAGCATCTGGCACAATGTCTTCAACTCGTGGCAGCTGTACCGCAAGCGCAAAGATGAAGAGAAGGGAATTTTTCCTGTTCAGGAATAGGGACTACAACTGTTCCAGACGGGCCTTTGCAGACATTCTTTCCTGCTCGTCAGGACTCGCCTCAATCAGCACCGGTAGATATTTCTTCTCCAGTCTGACATTTTTCTGTCTCCTTGCAATCAGGATGCAATTCTTGGCGGCAGTGTAATCCTTAGGATTGATTTTCAACACTTTCTCGTAATACTTCAAAGCCTTCTTCGGATTCTTTTGGGCAACGAACCAGTAGGAGCCCACATCGGAAAGGAACATTGTCGAAGAAGGATTCTTTGTCAGCATCTTCCCGGCAAGGGATGCGAAGGCATTGTAGGAAGATTCGGTGCCTATGTTGAAAAAAGTGTAGCAATATTCCTGGATGGCACCCTCAAAAACCTCATTGTCAACATCCTGACCATCAAAGACCCAGCCCTTCGGAGAGGCATAATAGTCATCCACAAGTTTCTCCAGGCAGACAAGAGCCATGTCCGGGCTTTCCTTCTCGTAAGCGACCAATGCGGCAGCCTTGTTGAAACGCAGACCGATGTCAGACTTGAAAATGGATGCCGCCTTGTCGATGTTCTTCAAGGCAATCGAGAAGAGGGAATCATCGTAAGTCACTTCCTCAAAATACCTTATGTCATTTCCGGTGGAATCCTTGAGAGAAAACAGGGGCTCGTTTCCAAGATACTTCCTCCCGGGTTTGGAAACGACAGAAGAAGTCTTTGACTTGTTGAAATAATAGTTGAACCTTGCAGACAGCATCTTCCGGTTACCCGGATCACAGGCCTCCCACTTGTCAAGCACGGTCTCAATGCCCACTCCGGTGGGACCCAGAACGGACACAAGCTGGTCATACTTCCGTGAATACATTTCCGAAGCCTCCTTGTCCTGGGCGAGGGCTCCGACAGGGAAAAATGCGCTCAGGGAAAGGGCGGAAACGACGGCAAGGGTTCCGAAAAATGATTTCATATTTTCTGTATATAGCTTATATTTCATATATATTTAAAATATTGAATATTTACCTGATATCCATCCTTATGCGGCGACCCTGCGGATGAAGGTTGTTGCACCGGTTTCCGAGATTTTTCACAAATCCGAGAGGCAGACCGCCGTAATTCACTGTCAAATAGCCTCTTGGCGCATTCTCCAGGACGAGATTGTCCCTGTGGAGAAACGACAGGGCGGCGGAACGCTCCAGGGACACCCCTGGAAAAGCATCGGAAGAAAGGGCAAGGGATAGGGCCAGGTCGGCACAGGGGACGAGTGTGTCTCCTTTCAGAGTCCCCGCCATACATCCCGAGCGGATTGTCCTGACATTTGCCGAAACTGCATCGGACGCATCCGCAACATTCTCCGGAACAGCCACGATGGCATCCCCTCTCGGGATTGCCCTGACGGGAATATTGAACAACGGAGCTATTTTTTCCTGCACTGATTTTGCACCCCCTGCTCTGCGGGAGGTCTGCCCGGATTTCTTCCCGGAAGTCCTGTTGTTTGTAAAAGTTTCTGAATCAGCACCTTTCTTAGTCATTGCCGCACAGAACTGCCCCTCGCCGGGAACCAGTCCCGGAACCAGGAGGTAGCCCGTCCCAGTCTTCAGAACACCGTCAAATGAAAGCTCAGGTGAGGAAGGCTCTGCACCAAGGTTCTCCGCAATCCAGAGGACATTCTCATCATTTTCCAGACGATTGAAAGTGCAGGTGGAGTAAAGCAGCATGCCTTCCTGAGAAAGCGAAGGCCAGACATCCGCCACAATCCGCCTCTGACGCAACTGACAGAGTGAGACCGCATCAGGGGACCATTGTCCAACAGCTCCGGGATCCTTCCTGAACATACCCTCTCCCGAGCAGGGAACGTCGGCAACGATGATGTCAAAAAATCCTGTCAATACAGAAAATGCAGACGGATCGGCATTTGTAACAACAGTGCAGGGATCTCCCCATAGAGCCAGATTGTCCGCAAGTACAGAGACCCGTGCCGACATAACTTCGTTGGAAACCAGCAGGAAATCATCCCCGCATTCTTCCCTGAGAGATGCAAGGATGTCGGTGGACTTTCCTCCCGGCGCCGCACAAAGGTCAAGAACCCTCAACTGTCCCTGCTTTCTTTCACGGACAGACTTTAGGACCGACCTGAAGAGCTCCCCGACGAACATCGATGAGGAGTCCTGAACATAATAGGCACCGGCGTGAAACAGAGGGTCAAGCGTAAAGTCAGGTCTTTCGGAGAGAATCCTCCCGTGCCGGCTCCACGGTACAAAGGCGGAGACGGAGCCGAAATGCACGGCAACATCCTCCAGCAGAGGGGATGGCTTGAAAGGATTGAGCCTTACCGAGACCGATGCCGGGGCGTCAAACGATGAAAAGGCGACAGACGCAGCATCGCGGCCTATCGCCTCCTCAAGACTTTTTCTGAAACTGTCCGGCAGGGTAATCATCAGGAATTGAATCCGTTTGAGAATCTTGAAGGGTCAAATCCCTCCGGGAACATCGATGGGTCAATGCCTTCCGGCATCTTGCCCCTAGAGATGTCAGCAAGGGCATCAACCATCTTGTCAAGAGCCTCCTTCAGCTTGGACCCGAGCATCATCTTCATCATCAGATTCAAATCAGCGACAAGCTCGATGTAGAATTCAGTCTGTTCCGAAGCGTTCGGGACTGGATCAAAAAACAGACTGACGGTGAACTGGAAAGGAGCACCGTCATCCTTGAAGTCAATTCTGGAATACGGAGTCCTCTGAGCAATCCTCACTCCCACATTGAATCCCTGTACGAGTGCGTGGAGAGAATCCGAATCGGCAGAAACTCCCTCCCTCTTGTCAGGAGGCAGGAGATTCACAAAATTGCGCATATCCACAAACGCCATATACAGCACGTACGGCGATTTCAGGACGACTGAATGTTTGCTTTTTATTTCTGTTCTCATAGTCCTATTCCTTGCCCCAGGTTGAAGGGGAATATCTCCATTCCTTCAGGAGTGCTATTTCAGATGCCTTTATGTAGCCGGACTCGCTGGCCACATCGATGAGAGTGTCGTAATTCGTCAGAGTGGTGAGTTCAATGTTGGCATTCTCGAAAGCCCTGCGTGACTGGTTGAAATTGTAGGAGAAGATTGCAACCATACCCATTATCTGGGCACCCGCCTTTACAAGGGCGTCAGCTGCTCCCAGACTGCGCATTCCCGTCGAGATAAGGTCCTCAACG
>CAMEBJ010000037.1 GCA_945912085.1 uncultured Bacteroidales bacterium
TCCAAGGATGAGGACAAGAAGAGGAAGTATCTCCGCAGGGAGTTCTCATACCACAGATTCGAACAGAGTCTTGCTCTTCCGGAGAATGTGAACAAGGACGAGATCAAGGCCACGGTCAACGACGGTATTCTTACCATAGACATACCGAAAGTCAAGGTCGCTGAAAAGAAACCTGTCGTAAAACAGATTGAAATCCAGTAATCAGGTTTAGTACGGATGCCCGCCTGCCGGAAACGGAGGACGGGCTTTTTCTTTTTCAGAGAAATATGAGGCGGCCTGTAGTAATGAATATGAGCGGGGCTTATGACCTGGAACCAATGATGGAAGGACAGGGCTTCGACATTGTCGACTGTCAGGATATCTGCGGGAAGAAGTTGATCTGCTCTGACGAAGCTCAGGAGGAACTTTCGCGAAGGATGTCGGACTTTCCTTCTGAAGGGATTCACTTCGATGACTCAGGGAATTACCATTATCTGACGAAACTCTGGACCGACAAGCTGGTATGTCCTTTCTCGCTTATACTGATTGATCACCATACGGACATCCGTCGCGAGGAGTTCGACGGAATACTCACCTGCGGCAACTGGGTGAGGGTGATGCTTGAGACCAATCCAAACCTGAGGGAGGTCGTCATCATCGGCCCGACTGAGGCCCAACGAAGCACCATCGACGACTGTCACCGCCACAGGGTACATCTTATCAGCGAGGAAAGTCTGTTGTCCGGAGAAGGTTGGAAGTCGTTCTCGCACACCCGTCTGAAAGAGGCTGTGTATATCTCCATTGACAAGGATTTCCTCGGCCCAAACAGCGCCATCACCGACTGGGACCAGGGAAAAATCACACTGTATGACCTCAAGAGACTGATCAGCATCATATACAAAAGAGAAAAAGTCATCGGGATAGACATTTGTGGAGAGTACTCCGAAGCCCGTGACCTAATAGAAGCGCAGGAAGCGGGCCTGCTTAACGAAAAAACAAATGAGGAGATTCTTGAGGAAGTGAAACGGGATAGTAACGAAAATATATATAATATTGTGAATATATAACATTATTTTATATATTTGTGCAAACCTGCCACACTCAGGATCAGCCATCAGAAAATTGACAGCGACAGCTACCTCAAGACCGCCGTGTGCTATGTCCTGAAGAATGCTCCCTCGGGAGGCCTGCCGTTCAATGCCATAGATTATCCTTGGTCAAGCGGCCCGCTGATGTTCCGCCGCAGTTCCTACTGGTCATCTCCCGGCTGGACAGATGGCAGGAACCTTTCATTTCTGGCGGAGATGCAGTGCAAGGATCAGCGGGAAATATTGGGTACCCACAAAATACCCGACATCTCTGTCAAAATGACGGGCGACATTGTGTTTCCCGGTGAATATGTCCCATACAAAACCGTGGAGAAGGTTTTCGGCTCACACAAGAGTTTCAACTATTTTATGAGCCGGACAAAGGAGTCCGATGTGGAATCACGGAACGGGGAAATTTCACGGGCGGGAGGCGAGGAAATCCTTGATGTGTTGTTCTTCGCTGAGGCGGCAGATGAGGAGGTCGCCGCTCTTGGAGGCAATCAGATAGCCATCAAGGCCTTCCGCGAGCAGAGTGCCGGAACCTTCGTAGTGGACCATACAGTCTGAACATCCGAAAAGACGGACATCAGTGCCTACTGTGGAGTTGCCGTGTTCATCCAGGGATGAGTGGAGCCTGACTGCACTCCAGTTGCCAAGGTCACTCCAGCCGAACGAACCGGTCACCACATATATTTCCCTGCTCTTTTCCATCACTGCATAGTCAATGGATATTTTTTCACATTTAGGGAATAGCTTCCTGACGGTCCCAGCCTCATCCGGAGTGTAAAAGTCAACTGACATTTCATCCATCAGGGAGGCAATTCCCGGGGCATAGCGTCTGATTGCTGTTTCGATTGTGTCTATATTCCAGATGAATATTCCTGCATTCCAGAAAAAACCGCCCTCACGGAGAAACATTTCAGCAGTCTTCAAATCCGGTTTTTCCCTGAATTCGGACACCTTGCAGACCTTTCCAGGCTCCGCTTCGGAAGAATGTATGTAGCCGTAGCCAGTCTCGGGTCTTGTCGGGATGATTCCGATCGTGGCAATGGCATCTGAGGACCTGGTGAATCCCAGGGCAGTACGGACTGCATCCACAAAGCGTTCTTTTTCAAGCACCACCGCATCGGAAGGAGTGACCACGATGTTTGCACCCGGATGGTGCTTCCCGATTTTCCAGCAGGCGTAGGCTATGCAAGGAGCCGTGTTGCGTGGTTCTGGTTCGGCAAGGATGTTTTCCTCCGGAATTTCAGGAAGTTGCTCCTTCACCGTTGTGACATATCTTTCCGCAGTCACAACCCACAGGTTCTCTGGCGGACAGACATCCCTGAATCTGTCGGCAGTCATCTGAATCAATGTCCGGCCGGTCCCTAGAACATCTATGAACTGCTTCGGGTATTCAGGTCTGCTGACAGGCCAAAGACGGCTTCCAATGCCTCCTGCCATTATTACAACGTGATTGTCATTCATATTTTTCATATTCCCTGAGGCTTAAGTCGACAAATTCTTCACTCAAAACCGTAAAGTTATCAATTTTTTCTTAAATTCTGTCATATTAATCTGTTTAAGTCACTTCTGAAGTTGCAAAGAATCAGAGGGAGCAGAAGAACGGGACAAGCCAGGGAACTGAGAAATCCACCAGGAAGCCGTGAATCATCGATGCCGCAATCCAGTTTTCCCCGCTTACCCTTGAAATGACGGGCATGGTGACGTCCATAGTGGTGGCTCCTCCTGCCGCTATGGGTGCTGCGGGGCCGAAGACTTTAGCAATCAAAGGAGCAAAGACAAGGGTTGTCATCTCTCGTAGGATATTGGCTATCAACGCAAGTGTTCCGAGCTCGGCTGCTGCCAGGGTTCCTATAGAGGCTTCCTTGAGGGTGGTTATGAGGATGGATGAGAGGGAATAGTAACCGAAACCGCTCCCGACTGCCATCACTTCGGGAATAGTCCAGCGGGAGATTGCAATTGAAGCCAGAAGGCTGAAAAGCAGGGTTCCCGCGATTGTAGCTGCTGGAAGAAGCAGAAGACGGGGATGCGCACTTTTCAATATTTCCTTTAATTTCGGGTCGCTGCCGACTCCCAGACCGACCTGGGCTATCAGCAAGTACAGCAGCCAGGTGGATATTCGGTTTTCCGTCACGAAGGTGGCGAGGGAGAAGGTGTCGGGAAGAAATCTCAGGGACATCCATCCGGCAAGACATCCGACAAGGAATGAAGCGACAATTTTCAGGCTTCCTGCCAACGGAGAGCGGAAGAAACGCTTAACCGATGATTCTCCGGAGGTCTCTTCAGAAGTTTGACAGGAGAGAGAGGAAGAAGCAGAAGAAACGGGCGGAACAGGAGGACAAGAGGGAGAAGCAGAAGAAGCGGATGGAACAGGAGGACAGCAGGGAAATTCTGACGGTAGGGAAGGCTTCTCAGAAGGCCGGGAGGATGGAGCTTTTCTGAAGAAAAAGCGGAATATTGCCCAGGCGGCGAGGACACTGCCCAGGGTGGCGGAGAGGGAAATCAGCAGGGCTTCCCAGCCGATTGAAAGGAAGTTCGCAGCGACAGCCCTGTTGGCTCCGACTTCCAGCCCCATCACGAGTAGGAGGGCATAAACCGTGATTGCAGCCCCCTTTGAAAACAAGTCCAAAGCGTGTCTTGCCCGGTTTCGGAGAAGAAAACCGAGCAGGATACACGACAGCATTATTCCTATTACTGTAAACATATTAACCGTTCAAATCGCACATTTCTCATCAGAGACGGAATCAATCCTATTGTCTTTTTAAAAGGATTATATGGAATATTCATTCGGTCAGGCAACGAAGTAGCGTGATTCAGGGCTTGCAATGTAGAGTCCGCAGACTGAAGACTGGGGATACATCGCTCCGTTTTCAGTCAGGGTGATGCCAAGGGTGTCCAGGTCAAGGAGGTCCGAGACGGTTGACATCAGCCTGACATCCGGGAGGGAAGGATAGCCCACTGCCGGACGGATGCCCTGATATTTTGCACTGTACATCTGCTTCAAGGTCAGGTTCTCATCAGGGGAATAGCCCCAGATGCGCTTGCGGACCTGCTCGTGGAGGTATTCCGAGGCTGCTTCGGCAAGACGGTCGCCAAGGGCCTGCATCAGAATGGATTTGTAGTCATCATTCCCAGCCTTGAGTTTTTCGAGTTCACTGACGAAATCCTTGCAGGAGGTTACTGCGAAAACGCCGATGTGGTCGTGGCAGCCCTCAGGAGCGACGAAGTCCGCGAGAGATAGCCTGCGCCCGTCACTTCCGGGTTTGTCCTGACGTTTTGTCGGAATGACTGTCCGTTTCCGCTGCAATGTGCGGAGCCTGCCGGCAACATTTCCCGGCAAGGTCAGTCCGCAGCAGGGACAGCCCTCCGGATGAAGGACGACTATGCTGTCATCCTTGCCCCAGGCCTCGTAAAAGGCGACCTGGGCACGCATAGTGTATTTCCCGGCAAACGAAGCGAGCATTGAGCGTGCATCGGCAATAACATTCTCTGCCTCAGGACTTCCCTGTCTGACGCCCCAAAGATTGCAGAAAGCCTGCCAGTTGATATATGAAACAAGGGTCTCCACAGGGATGTCTTCCAGGGTCCTCACTCCGAGATACGGAGGAGCCTTCACTACATTCCTCCGAGAGGTTTCTGAGCCAACCATGCCGGCAGCACCAGCAGCGCCATCCCCACCAGCCTTCCCACCGGCAGCAACACCAGCGCCTTCCCCAACACCATCCCCAGCACACCTCAAGGCATATCTCCTTCGGATTTCTTCCTGCCTCTGCCTAAGCGCGGAAATGACCTCGTCCCTGCGGGAGGTCATCAGGCTGGAGGCAATCACCGGATTCTGCGCGGCATCACGCACCCAGAAGACAGGTCCTTCGTAAAGAGGGGCAATCTTCACCGCAGTGTGAAGTTCCGAAGTGGTCGCCCCGCCGATGAAAAGCGGTTTGCTGACTCCGGCCTCACGCAGCCTCACGGCCACATTGCACATCTCGTCAAGCGACGGGGTAATCAGCCCGCTCAGCCCGATGAAATCGACATCCTGCGCTATTGCAGTGCTGACGATTTTCTCGGCCGGAGTCATCACTCCAAGGTCTATGACCTCGAAATTGTTGCAGGAAAGCACCACACCTGCGATGTTCTTGCCTATGTCGTGGACATCACCCTTTACTGTGGCAATGAGATATTTACCATTAGACGACCTCCTTGCCGGGGCTTCGGGCGAAGCCGCTCCGAAATAAGGCCGGAGGAAATCCACTGCAACCTTCATCGTCCTTGCAGTCTTGACCACCTGCGGGAGGAACATCTTGCCCTGGGCAAACAAGTCACCCACAGCCGTCATACCCCTCATCAGAGGGCCCTCGACGATGGCCTGAGCCGACGGCATAGTTGAAAGGGCCTCCCTCAGGTCTTCTTCCAGCCAGGTTTCATCCCCCCGTCGGAGAGCATCTGCAAGCCTCTGTTCCAGAGATAGTTCCGAACGGTTCTCCACCTCTGTCACCTGCTCATGAGAAACCTTCCGGTCAATATACCCCGATGCCGCTTCCAGAAGACGCGAGGACGCATCCTCCCTCCTGCAGAGAATCACATCCTCGAGAATCTCTCTCAAATCGGAAGGAATCTCCTCATACATTACCGCAGACGACGGATTGACGATTGCCATATCCATCCCCGCGGCAATTGCGTGGTAAAGGAAGACGGCGTGCATAGCCTCGCGGATGTAATTGTTCCCCCTGAACGAAAAAGAAAGATTGCTCAATCCGCCGCTTACCTTCGCGCCAGGCAAATTTTCGTGAATCCATTCCGTGGCCCTGATGAAGTCAAGTGCGTAGGAATCGTGCTCCCGCATCCCTGTAGCCACTGCAAGCACATTCGGGTCGAAAATGATGTCCCGGGGATTGAAACCGGCCTTTTCCACAAGAAGACGGTAGGCACGGGAACATATTTCTATCCTCCTTTCGAAAGTGTCCGCCTGACCTTTTTCATCAAAGGCCATCACCACAAGGGCTGCGCCCAGTTCCCTTACCCTCACAGCCCTTTTCAGGAACACCTCCTCGCCTTCTTTCAGCGAGAGGGAGTTCACCACGGACTTGCCTTGAAGGCATTTCAGAGCAGCTTCTATCACTTCAAAGCGGGAAGAATCCACCATCACCGGCACCCTTGAGATGTCCGGGTCGGAGGATAGAAGATTCAGAAAATGCCGCATCTCCCCCACAGGGTCAAGCATCGCATCATCCATATTCACATCGATGAGCATAGCCCCTGAACGGACCTGGGAAGCGGCTATTCCCACTGCCTCGGCATAGTTTTTTTCCTTGATGAGCCTGAGGAACTTGCGACTTCCTGCCACATTGCACCTCTCCCCCACGTTGATGAATATCCCCCTGTCGTAGAAGGCGTCGATTCCGGAAAGCCACGGCTCCTGAGAGACGGACGGTTTCCTCACCTCAGCCTTGACCGCGCCATCCCCAGCGCCATCCCCGACACCACCATCAGAGCCGCCACCAATGCCGCAGGAAGCAACCACCTGCGCAATCGCCGCAATGTGCTCCGGAGTGGTCCCGCAACATCCTCCGATGACATTCACAAGGCCCCTTTCAATGAATGGCCGGACCTTGTCAGCCATCACGGACGGACTTTGGTCATATCTTCCGAGTTCATCAGGCATACCGGCATTCGGATGCGCACTCACAAAGCAGGGAGCCTTCGCCGAGATTTCCTCAATCAGAGGAAGCATCAGGTCAGCCCCGAAAGAACAGTTCAGGCCTACTGACATCACCCCGAAAGGCAGAACCGACGCAAGGAACGCATCAACCGTCTGCCCCGAGAGAAGCCTCCCGGAAATGTCCGTCACGGAAGCGGAAACCATCACCGGAACTTTTCTCCCGGCAGCCTCACAGGCCTTCCGTGCAGCAGAAAGGGCAGCCTTTGCGTTAAGGGTGTCAAAGACAGTCTCAATCAGGAGCAAATCCACCCCGCCCTCCACAAGGGCTGTCATCTGTTCAAGGTAAATATCCTCCAGAAAATCGAAATCCACATCCCTGAAAGCCGGATCTTCCACATCTGGCGAAATCGAGGCAGTCTTCCCGGTCGGTCCGACACTCCCGGCGACAAAACGCGGTCTGGAAGGGGTCAGCGCAGTCATACGGTCCGCCTCGGCACGTGCAATCCTGGCTGCGGCAAGATTCATCTCCCTCACCCTTGACGCCGTCCCGTATTCCTGCTGGGAGAGTCTCTGCGCATTGAAAGTGTCAGTCTCGATGATATCCACCCCCGCCTCAAGGTACATCCGATGAATCGACGCAATCAGCTCAGGGTCAGTGAGTACAAGCATATCGTTGTTTCCCCCGCCGCGCGAGAGCCTCTGAATCATCGTCCCCATCGCACCGTCGAGAACGAGGACTCTTTCACGTAGAATATCTTTAATTTCCGGCATATTTACTTCCTAATATACATTTCCGGCAATGGCCCTGACGCTTGCAGCGGCATTCATTGAATAGAAGTGAATGCTCGGGACACCGGCCTTCTTCAACTCCCTGGCCTGGGCAGTTCCCCATTCGACTCCGAGGGCCTTGACATCATCGTTCGAAGAACATTTCAGGAGTTCCCTTGCAAGGTCTTCCGGAAAGTCAATATGGAAGATTCTCGGAAGCAAAGTCTTCTGTGTCAGCGAAGTGAGTGGTTTCAGTCCCGGAATGACAGGGACATTGATTCCTGCTTCACGGCATTTTTCAACAAAAGCGAAATATTTACTATTGTCGAAGAACATCTGTGTCACGACATATTCGGCACCGGCATCGACCTTCTCCTTCAGGAAGGCAATGTCGGTTTCCATATTCATACTTTCCTCGTGTTTCTCAGGATAGCCGGCCACACCATAGGAAAAAGGTACCTCGGGGGCCTGGACACTGGATCCGTCTGCCATAATTCCCCTGTTGAAATCATTCACCTGAGCGCAGAGTTCCACAGCATGGGAATGTCCTCCCTCCGAGGGGATGAAACGGTTGTCTCCCTTTGCCCTGTCGCCCCGGAGGACTAGTATATCATTGATTCCCAAGTAGGTAAGGTCAATGAGACTATTCTCTATTTCCGATGCGGAGAATCCGCTGCAAATCACGTGGGGAACGGTCGGAATGCCGTACTTCGCCTTCAGGGCCGCCGCAATGGCAACCGTGCCCGGTCTTGTTTTCTGAGAAGCCCGGAAGAATTTTCCGTCGGGAAGTTCCCTGTAAACAATGTCACTTCTGTGGGTCGTGATGTTGATATATGACGGAGAGAAAGACATCAGTGAGTCAACCGTCTTGAACAGTTCACTGATGCCTTTCCCTCTGACAGGAGGCAGGACCTCGAAGGAAAATGCCGTGGAGGTCCTGTCTTTCAAAATTTCTGCAATGCTCATCTATAGTTGTTTTCGTGGAGCAAAAATAAGAAAATTCTATGGAATTTGGCTAAAGGCCTGCTCCAGGTCTGCAATAAGGTCATCCACGTGCTCGGTTCCCACTGAAAGTCTGATTACCGACGGGGTGATGTGCTGGGCTTCGAGTTCCTGTGGTGACATCTGCGAGTGGGTCGTCGTATATGGGTGAATCACAAGGCTTTTCACATCAGCCACATTGGCCAGGAGAGAGAAGATTTCAAGCGAATCGATGAACTTCCAGGCCTCCTGCTGCCCTCCTTTGATTTCAAAAGTGAAGATGCTGCCTGCCCCGTTCGGGAAATACTTCTCATAGAGGGCGTGGTCAGGGTGATCCGGCAGTGAAGGGTGGTTGACCTTCGCCACTTTCGGGTGACTGCGCAGGTAGTCCACAATCTTCAGGGCATTCTCTACGTGTCTTTCAACCCGCAGAGACAAGGTTTCAAGTCCCTGAAGCAGGATGAAGGCATTGAAAGGGGAAAGTGTGGCA
>CAMEBJ010000038.1 GCA_945912085.1 uncultured Bacteroidales bacterium
TCATCTCTATCACGGGGAAGATCGGCCGGTACACATAATGAAGTTGAATTACGCAATTGAATAGAATCACATATAATAAACTAATACTCATATATATATGATAGCACAAGATCTTGAATTCATATACCAGTCACTGATGCCTCGCACAAAGATTCAGCTCAGCCATCTTGGGGATTTGCTCGGTTGTAGGCTGAAGTCCAGTCTGCGGAAGTCCGAGATGGCCACAGGGCTGACCGACTATATCATCAACCGCTCTGACGAATGGTTGCGCTGCCTTCCTCAGAGGGAACTGGATCTTCTGGGGAAAATGGTGAAGATGGAAAAGGGGAGCGAATTCCGCACGTTCCCTCAGCCCTACGCTACAGTGATGGAGGCTTTCGGGTTCCTCATTGAGGAAAGAACCGATGATTCCAGCACCTTCACCATAGTTCCGGCTCTCTATGACTCCATCAAGGAACACCTGCCTATAGCATTGTCGTTCAGGGCAGCCAACAGTTATTTGGAATTCGAGGCCCTTCTGATGGGAATACTCAATACATACGGTCTTGTGGAGCATAAGAAGGTGGTTGAGATATTCTCAGCCATATATGATTTCGAGACCGATCCGCAGCTGGCAGTGCAGTCAATGACATTCTTATATGAGTCATTCCTTATGAAAATGAATGCAGTTCGGAAGAATGGTTTGATTTATCACAGGACTATGGTAAGAAACGGGAATCTCGACGAGGTCATTCCTGAAAGGGAAAGCCGCGTGGAGATTAAGGACTACCGTTCCTTTACCAAGGAGGAATTCATCTCAGCCGGATTCGACCCGCTCTATCCGTTCGTGGGAAAGGACTCTCCGACCGGGAAGAAGCTGACCGCTTTTATGGAGAAGGTCGGCTTGGGAGAAGAGGAACGCAATGTGATAGGCACCCTGGTATGGCTCAATGCTCAGGAGAGTGGGACAAAGGGTCCGCTTGATGCCATACATCTTTTCGACGGCTTGCTCAAGGGCTTTGACCAGGTGCAGGAGATGATGGGTATAGTCCAGGAGTATATGAACAACGTCCCCAAATGGATTTTCAAGGGATACTCCTCCCACGAAGTCTTCGAGAAATACGAAAAACCGAACCTCCAGCCGCTCCCGGGTAAGATGCCTCCTGCAGGTTTTGGAATGGGTATTCCAAGAGTTGGGCGCAACGATCCCTGCCCTTGTGGAAGCGGCCTGAAGTATAAGAATTGCCACGGGAAATATAATAGTTGATGACAACGAAAATCACAATGCAATTACGTTTAACCTTAAACCGGGAGAATTCAAACTGATAGTCAAAAAATTTACCATACTCCCCCTTACAGGCCGCGAAGGCGGACCTGATCGATGGCTGCGATGAAGTCTATCAGGTAGTGTCCGTCTTCAGGAATGCTGGCGGTAAAGTCACATCTGTTCAATATTTGATTTTGAAGTAATCCAGCATTGCCTTGTAGTTGTCCTGAGCTGTAAGGCAGGTGTCCATCAGATAGCCCCGGATACTATTCCACTGCTTCAATCCACGATAATAGAACATCTTCAGATCATCCGTGATGATGAACGGGACTTCTCCATTAGTAAGACATTCCTTGAACATCACCAGGCGTCCTACTCTTCCGTTCCCATCCTGGAACGGATGAATAGCCTCGAATCTCTGGTGCAAATCCACAATATCCTCGAAAGTCTTTTTCTTCTTTGCATTGTATTCGTAAAGAAGTGCCTTCATCTCTTTGTGCACTCTCTCCGGAGCCGTGGTCTCACTCCCGCCCACTTCGTTCGGGATTCTCTTGTACTCTCCGACCGCGAACCATTCCTTCCGACTGTCGGAAGTTCCTGACTTGAGAATACTGTGCAACTCCTTGACAAGGCTTTCCGTCAGTTTCTCCTCAGCCCTGTCTATTACCAGGTCTATGCAGCGGAAATGATTTACAGTTTCGATAATGTCATCCACCCTGACACATTCTCCTTCCACACCAATGGTGTTGGTCTCAAAAATATATCTTGTCTGGTCGTGGGTCAGCCTGCTTCCCTCAATGTGGTTGGAGTTGTAAGTGAGGTCAATCTGTGTACGGTGATAGATGCCACCCTTCATCTTGAGTTCCTTCTGTTCACGGAGAGCCTGAAGCAAGGGAGAGATTTTCTTTCTGCGACTCTTTCTTGATGGTAACTGTGTATTCTCCGGAATGTTCCAGGTCTTCCCGACAAGACAAACTCCTTCGATTTTTCCCAGGGAGCAGTAATTCCTGACAGTCCTTTCTGACAAGTCGTGCAGAAAGGCAAACTCTGAGACGGAAATATATTTTGTACTCATCGGCAAATTCTTTCTCGTGACACCTTGCAAATATATCACTTTTTGCCGATATCGGCAAGTTTTATATCAACTCAAGGGTGAGGTCCACGTCGCCGTAGTGGGCAAGGCGGGCGTTGTTGGCTTCGATGTAGGTGCGGGAGAGCTGGCCTCGCCAGACGATGTCGTCGCGGATGTTGATCGGGATTGTGATTTCGAATCCGTAGCTCTTGGAATTGATTTTTACCACGCCGGAGCAGTTCCAGGAAGTGCGGGTTCCGCCGTCATCTTCAATGATCATAAAAGCGCAGTTCGACAGCTGGTCGGTCCATTCGGAGACGAGAACTGCGTTGAACGGCTGGGGGATGCCGACCTGTTTGCGGCGGACCACTATCATAAAGTCCGTGATTGTCGGGTTGTACAGGCGAAGTTCGGCTTCGGTTCCGGCACGGAAATTCTCGATGGAGCCGATTTTTACGAAGAACTCGGAGGCACCGGCAAACCAGGAATCATAGTTACGCTTCATCGTGAAATCCCTGAGGATGAGAGTCTTGATGGAAGACTCGGTCTTGGTTCCGGTTTGAAATGCACTTTCCGGAGCAGAGCGGAGGCTCTGTGATTTTTTGTTGGGGTTGACGAGAATTTCGCCTCCTGTTCCCCACTCCGGTTCGCGCATTCTTAACATATCCAGCGAAAGATGGGCGCTGTCATCGTTGCGGTTGACCACCCAGACAGGATGCTCCATCGCAGTCTGTTCTTCTACAATAACCTCCTCCACGAACGGATCTCCATCCTGAGGGCACACAAGGCGGTAGCCAACATTGGAGGAGCCTCCGTCCAACGGGTCAAAGGTCATTATCGGGTACTCCTCACCGTCCCATCTGTCAGAATAGGGCCAGTAAATCTGGATGTCAGATGCGGTGAGGGCATCGAGATATTCTTCAGCAGAGAGAATCTGACCGCCATCAGCCCTGGTAGTCTGCCTCTGCCTCAGGCGGTCGGCAATCAACTCACGCAATGGAACAGGTCCTTCAGGCAAGGATTCTTCCGATGACTGCCCTGCAGGGACGCACACCGGGAGCAAAGCGGAAGACATCATCCGGGATTTCCTTGCCAGGGATGCCTCAGGAAGCCTGTCGTCACCTACTCCGGCACCGGGAGCGGTGAAAAGGTCCCTCATCATATATTCCTCGTCGTAACCATTGAAGGTCGAGGAGGTTACGGCCGTGTAAACTTCCTTCAGATGGGAGTTGTCCATCCGCAGTTCGGAAAGCAGCAGGGCCACGTCCTCAAGCGGAGGGACGACCTCAGAAGTGTCCCGACCGTATTTCTCAGGGTCATCGTCAATTTCCTCACAGGAAACGGGTAAAAAGAGCAAGGCAAGGGGCAGCAAAGACATCATCCGTCCCACCGCCAAACCAATCATCCGGAAGATTTTCTTGAACTGTTCCATCTCATCAATTTTTTCTTGATGCAAAGGAACGACTAAGTATCCGTTTACAGAAATTTTGACACAATTTTTTAGAAAAACGCCACTACAGATGCTTCTATGGCCGTTTTTTGAAAGTAACAACCCGCATTTTCGTGTCAAAATCGCGCAGAATCCTCACTTCGGAGAAACCCGCCGCAGAAAAAACCGCTGCAGTTTCCTCCCCGAGAGCCTCATTTATCTCCACAAAACCGTGCCCTCCCGGTTTCAAAAGCGACTTTGCGAAGGAAGCGACGGCATTGTAAAAGACAAGAGGGTCGGCATCCTTGACAAAAAGAGCGAGAGAGGGTTCATAGTCAAGGACATTTTTGCGCATCAGGGCCTTTTCCGACTCCCTCACATAAGGAGGATTGCTGACAATCAAATCAAAGAATCCCTCCTCAAAGCCCGAGGGACCTTCAAGGACATCCTTCAGGAGAAATTTCGGGGAAGGACCGTCGAAAGGCTGGGAGGAGGCAACTGCAAGGGCTTCCGGGGAGATGTCCACGGCAACGGTCTGAAGTCCGGCGAGGGAGAGCGTCCAGGCAATGCAGCCGGAACCTGTGCAGAGGTCAAGCGCACGGTCACCTTCGCGGGAGAGAGCAAGGGCTTCCCTACAAAGGATTTCCGTCTCGGGACGCGGGATGAGGACCGCTGGCGAAACATTGAAACGGCGGTCCATAAAGTACTCATAACCAAGGATGTACTGAATAGGTTCTCCCTTAAGCAGTCTGGTGAGGGCCTCACGCAGCACAGGTTCCTTGACAGGAGGAATCTCAAGTGAAGGTTCGATGATGTGGGTATAGCTTTCAACACCCAGAACCTCCTTGCAGAGTCTGGCGACAAGAGCCTTGCTTTCCTCGGCGGAATAGCCCGGAGACATTGCCTCAGCGGAAGTCAGGGCAAGACGGGCCCCGCTTATGAAATCCCGCAAAAGCATTCTTACGAATTTTCGATGATGGTTGTCAGGAAATCCTTCATGTCAAGTCCCTCGGCAGCGACCATCTGCGGAACGAGCGAAGCGGAGGTCATCCCCGGAATCGTGTTGATTTCCAGGAAGTAAAGACCTTCCTCCGCAAGAATGTAGTCCATCCTCACGCATCCCGAACAGCCGAGATGACGGTAGATTTTGCAGGAAGTCTCCTTGATGTTCCGTGCCACGGAATCAGGGATGTGAGCCGGGCAGACCTCCTGGCTGAAGCCGTTGTATTTGGCATCGTAATCGAAAAATTCGTGGTCGGTGATAATCTCAATCACCGGCAGCGCGTGGCAGGTCTTCCCGTCGAAATAGACAGCACAGGTCAGTTCACGCCCTACTATGGCCTGTTCCGCCATCGCGGTGCGCCCTTCACTGAATGCCGCCTTCAAAGCCTCATCAAATTCCCCGACAGTCTTGACCTTGGTCACTCCGAAACTGCTTCCCCCGTCGGTCGGCTTGACGAACATAGGCAGTCCGAGCCTTTCAACAGCCCTTGCGGCAAGGTCCGAAGTCTCCTCACCCTTGCGGATGAAGATGTCGTCCGCACATTTCACAAAGTCAACCCCACGGAGGTAGTTCTTGCAGGCGAACTTGTCGAAGGTGATGGTGGAAACGAATGAACTGCAGCTGCTGAACGGCACCCCGAGCATTTCCAGATAGCCCTGCATCAGGCCATTCTCTCCCGGATTTCCGTGCTGCATGATGTAGGCGAAGTCAAATTTGACCTTCACTCCATCCAGAACCACTGAAAAATCAGTCTTGTCAATCTGAGGTCTCTCCCCCTCTGCAATCAACTGCCTGCTGCCGCCACGGGGCGTGCAGGCCACAAGAGTCCAGTTTCCGAAACGGGCGAATATTTCATATATATTAAATATGTCGCTGTCGATTTTCGATGCCGTGAATTCGCCGCTGCGGCAGGAGACCTCCCATTCCGACGAATCGCTGCCGTATATTACGGCTATGTTTTTATATTTCATGATGTTATATTTATTAGTCAAAGAAATCGGAGGAATCGTCGGTGTTGCGTGAGGCGTCATTGTCGCTGCCGTCGCAGTCAAGGTTGAGGTTCATTCCTGCCGGGGCGATGAATCTGTCAGCCTCGGAGACTCCAAGGGTTCCGTCTTCCATCACCTTTTTCATAAATATTCCCCAAATTGGGAGGGCCATGTTGGAACCTCCTCCGAGAGCAAGCGACTCAAAATGAATCTGACGGTCCTCGGCACCTACCCACGCGCCCCCCATAAGGGTCGGGGTGTAGCCGATGAACCAGCCGTCGGCCTGGTCGTTGGTCGTTCCTGTCTTGCCGGCCATCTCGCCCTTGAGGCCGTATTTTACCCGCAGGCGGATTGCCGTTCCGCTGTTGACCACGCCCTGCATCAGATTTGCCATGAGATAGGCCGTCTGCTCACTGACCGCCTCACGCTTGCGGTTGTTGAACTCGCCGATGACATTGCCCATATTGTCCTCTATCCTGGTCACGAACATAGGTTCCACAAAGACGCCCTTTGAAGGATAGGTGTTGTAGGCAGCCACCATCTCGTAGAGAGTCAGGTCACAGGAGCCTACGCACAGGGATGGGACTTCGGGAACATAGCTTCCCACACCCATCTTGCGCATCATCTCAACCATCGCGTGAGGGCCGAACTGCTTCATCAGGTAGGCGGATATGTTGTTGGAACTCTTTGTAAGACCCCATTTCAGGGTGACTGTCTGGCCTATCCACTCGTCACGGTCAGTACTTTTCGGAGTCCAGGTGTCCTCTGCCTCGGTGCCCACTATGAATGTCTGAGGGACATTGACCACCTTGTCGCAGGGTGACATTCCCTCCTGCATTGCAAGGGTGTAGAGGAAAGGTTTGATGGTGGAACCGACCTGACGTTTGCCCTGACGGACATTGTCGTACTTGAAATAGCGGTAGTTAGGGCCTCCCACATAGGCCTTGACGTGACCCGTTTCGGGCTCAAGGGCCATAAAGGCGGCCCTGAGATGGGATTTGTAATAGCGGATGGAGTCATTCGGAGTCATCAGGGTGTCGGCATAGCCTTTCCTGTTCCAGGAGAAGACTCTCATCTGGGTCTTTTCATTGAAGCTTCTCTCAATTTCAGCATCCGATGCTCCACGGGCCTTCATCACGCGGTAGCGGTCGCTCCAGCGGCGGGCCTGCTTCATCAGCAGGTCTATAGTGGCCTGGTCCACCTCATCGGAAAAAGGTTTGTTGGGTTTTCCGCGGAGGTCACGCCAGAAAGACCTCTGGAGGTCCTTCCCCAGATGCTCGGCCACGGCCTGCTCGGCATACTGCTGCATCTTGTAATTGATTGTCGTGTAGATTCTGAGTCCGTCCCTGTCAAGGCTGTAGGAGGAACCATCCGCCTTTTTGTTCTTGTTCAGCCAGCCGTAAAGCTGATTGTCCGCCCACTGGAGGGAATCCACCACATAGTCCTCATACTGGGTGTAGGATGAGCGGCGGGGTTCCTTTGCATTCATAGTCCTGCGGAGCATATCCCTGAAATATGGTGCCAGACCGGCATTGTGGTCCTGTATCTGGTAGGCAAGGTTGATTGGAATCTGAGTAATGGAATCGCATTCGGCCTGGGTGATGTAGCCTGCCTTCCTCATCTGCCCTATGACGAAATTGCGGCGGACAAGGGCCTTGTCGGGATTGAGGACAGGATTGTAGCGGGTCGGCTTGTTGACCATTCCCACAAGCATTGCACTCTCCTCAACGGTCAGGTCTGAAGGATTCTTGCTGAAGAACGTCTGGGAGGCGGATTTGATTCCGTAGGCATTGCTTCCGAAGAATATGGCATTCATATACATATCCATAATCTCGTTCTTGGTGTAGTTCCTCTCCAGCTTGACGGCCGTGATCCATTCCTTGAGCTTGATCCAGACCATCTTCAGCTTTGAGACCCCGGGTATTGAACTGGAAACGTCCTCTCTGGGATAGAGGGTCTTGGCAAGCTGCTGGGTGATGGTACTTCCGCCTCCCTGTCCGCTGTCTCCCATCAGGAGGGTCTTGACCAGCACCCGGGCAAGACTCCTGAAATCGATTCCGGAATGCTTGTAAAAACGGATATCCTCCGTTGCAACGGCAGCGTGAATAAGGTTCGGGGAAAGTTCCTCATAGCTGACAAACGACCGGTTCTCGATGTGGAATGTGTTCAGGATTTCGCCGTCCTCGGCAATAATCTGGGTTGCGAGCTTGCTTTCCGGGTTCTCCAGTTCCTCGAAGGAAGGGATGTCGGCAAATGCCCAGACCAGGGTCAGCAGCAGCGCCACCAAAAGGATGGGAGTTGCAAAAAGTATCCAGAACCACTTGATTATTTTCTTTTTTACCGTTTCGTTCATTGTTCGTCATTTTTTTATGAAAAGCGCAAAAATAGCAACAAAATTTGGATAATTGCCTTGTTTCTTTTTTACTTTGCAAATTCTTTCCCGGATGGAGAACCATTCAGGTTCTGCAGGAGCAAAACTTGAGAGGGATAAATATTTGCGAAATTTGAGGTTTAGATATATGGAGGGTAATTTAGTTATTGTGGAGTCGCCGGCGAAAGCCAGGACCATCCAGAAATTTCTCGGAAAAGACTTTACGGTCAAATCCAGTCAGGGGCACATCAGGGATTTGCACGACAACTCGCTCAGCATAGATGTCGCCAACGGGTTCAAACCTGAATATGTCGTTCCGAAGGACAAGAAACGGATTGTTGCGGAACTGAAAGCCGCTGCGGACAAGGCACAGACAGTCTGGCTGGCATCCGATGAAGACCGGGAGGGAGAAGCCATCAGCTGGCATCTCTACGAAACTCTCGGACTCAAAAAGGAAAACACCAGGAGGATTGCATTCCACGAAATCACCAAGACCGCTATTCTCAACGCGATCGAGAATTCCCGTGACATCGATATGAACCTGGTTGACGCACAGCAGGCCAGGAGGATTCTGGACAGGCTCGTGGGCTTCGAACTGTCTCCGGTGCTCTGGAGGAAGATTCAGCCGAAACTCTCGGCAGGACGCGTACAGTCCGTCGCACTCAGGCTCATCGTCGACAAGGAAAGGGAAATCCTCGCATTCACTCCGGAAGCTTTCTACAGGACTGAGGCGCAGTTCCATCCGGAAGGCACGGCAGAGAGTGTTTCGGTGGGAGCCGTGCTTGACAGGAAGTTCAAGGGAATTGACGAGGCCCGTGCC
>CAMEBJ010000039.1 GCA_945912085.1 uncultured Bacteroidales bacterium
ACGAGTAATGAATATTCAGAAGAATGAAAAAGATAGTGATATATATCCTTTTGTCCCTCATCTGCCTTCCCTCTTTCGGATGGGGGCGTGAAGGGCACGAGACAATCGCCAAAATCGCCGAGAACAATCTCAAACCGGGGGCGAAGAAAAAGATTGAGAAATACCTTGGAGGCCATTCAATCGTCTATTACGCCAAATGGATGGATGATTACCGCAAGACTCCCGAGTACAAATTCACGGATTCCTGGCACGTAGCCCCTGTAGATTCTTCCCTTCATTACAGAGATGCCCTTCTCAATCCGAAGAAGGGGAATGCCATCTATGGGTTGGACCAGGCCTTTGAAGTTCTGAAGAACTACCGGGAACACGATGATTCAACCGTCGCGGTAAACATCAAATATGTGCTTCATCTTGTTGCGGATATGCACTGCCCGGCTCACATCAAGTACTCGAACCACAATATGAGTTACAATGTCTTCTTCTGCGACAAGGAAAAAAAGTTGCACATTCATTCAGTCTGGGATTATGCCGTCATTCAGAAGACCAGGATATGGTGCCCTACCGAATGGGCGGCCGAACTCGACCGTGTTGATGCAAGGACCAGGAAGGAAATCTCTGCCGGAAGTCCGCGCGAGTGGATGCACGATAATGCCGTCCGCTGCGAAGTCCAGTTCGATCTGGCAAAGCCTGACCAGTACCTCGGACAGGATTTTCTCAATGCAGCCGTCCCTCTGATTGAGACGCAGATTCTCTATGCCGGATTGAGACTGGCTGCTGTCCTGAACAGTTTGTTTTAGCCGTTTTGGACTTCGGCCTTTCTCCAAACAGAAAAACGGACCGTCCTTGCAGGGCGGCCCGTTTGTTTTACTAGGCTCGGGATTATAGATTCTCTTTCTCGATGTCCTTGAAGTAGCGGTAGGTGTTGACCTTGAGCTCACCTGCTGCCAGTTCATCGCAGACGATGATGCCTCTCTGGTGTGCCTGGAGGGCTGAAAGTGTGCAGCTCTGTGAGTAGGCTCCCTCGACTGCCTGCTGGAGGGCACGCGCCTTCTTGTGCCCGAAGGCGAGGACGAGAACTTCCTTTGAGCTGAGCACTGTGCCCACTCCGACTGTCATTGCCTTTGTCGGCACCTTGCTGATGTCACCGTCAAAGAAACGAGAATTGACGAGGATGGTGTCGTAGGTGAGGCTCTTTACCCTTGTGCGGGAAACAAGTGAGGAGAATGGCTCATTGAAAGCGAGGTGTCCGTCTTCTCCGACTCCTCCCATGAAGAGGTCGATTCCGCCTGCGGCAAGAATCCTCTGCTCGTAGGATTCACATTCGGCAGCAAGGTCCGGAGCATTGCCGTTGAGGATGTTGATGTTCTCCTTTGGAACGTCAACGTGGTCAAAGAAGTTCTTTGCCATAAAGGAGTGGTAGCTTTCCGGATGCTCCTCAGGAAGGCCCACATACTCGTCCATATTGAATGTGATGACATTCTTGAAGGAGACTTCTCCGGCCTGATAGAGCCTGATGAGTTCCTTGTAGGTTCCAATCGGTGTGCTTCCGGTCGGGAGACCGAGGACGAATGGCTTGTCTGTTACGGCTGCCTTTGCCTTGATTCTTGAGACTATGTAATTGGCGGCCCACACGGAGCCTTTCTTGTCGGTTTCTTCGATAATTAATCTCATATTGTCAATTTTAATGGTTTTATATTCCTTAGAACAGTTTGACGAACACCTCGATGGCCTGATATTCGGCCATACCGAGTTCGTTGTACAGCCTTGCTGTGTTCTGGGTCCTTTCTTCGGCCCTCTGCCAGAACTCGCGGCTGTCGTCTCCAGGGAACGGAACGATGTCCTTCTGTGAGAGATGGCGGTAGATGGCGTGGCGTTTCTTGATCAGTTCGTCAGGGCTGAGTGGAACGGCCATATCGACTTTGCCGAGTTCCCATTCCATCCAGGCACCCCTGTAGAGCCAGACGTGGCATTCCTTCATCCAAGCCTCGCCCTCAAGCTGGTTGAGGGCCTCAAGCACGGCCTCGGTGCAGACGCGGTGTGTTCCGTGAGGGTCTGCGAGGTCTCCTGCCACATAGATCTGGTGAGGCTGAACCTTCTGGAGCAGGTCGATGATGATGTCGATGTCCTTCTGTGTGCGCTCTCCTTTCTTGATGCCTCCCGTCTCGTAGAAAGGAAGGTTGAGGAAGTGGGCGTTGGTGTTGTCGTTCAGACCGAATGAACGCACGGCTGCACGGGCTTCTGCCCTTCTGATTGCGGCCTTGAGGTCAAGCAGGGCACGCGGCTCCGGCTCTCCCGGGCGTTTTGAATCCACAATCTTCTTGACTCTGTCGAATTCGTCTGCAAATCCGAGTTCGTGGGCAGTGTCCATATGCTGGAGCACCACATCGTCGTGAACTGCGACATTTCCGGAAGTTTCGTATGCCACGTGCACGTCGTGTCCCTGCTCAACGAGACGGATGAATGTTCCTCCCATTGAGATCACATCGTCATCAGGGTGAGGTGAGAAGACAACAACCCTCTTCGGGAACGGCGAGGATGCCACAGGCCTTGTGCTGTCGTCTGCATCGGGTTTTCCTCCCGGCCATCCGGTGATGGTGTGCTGGAGGTCGTTGAACACGTCTATGTTGATTTTGTCGTAAGGACCCTTCTTCTCAAGCAGTTCGCTGAGCGAGTTCTCAATGTAGTCGGCGTAGGTGAGTTTCAGAATCGGTTTGTGGACTTTCTCGCAGAGCCAGACCACTGCCTTCCTGATGAATTTCGGAGTCCATTCGCAAGGACCCACCAGCCAAGGCGACACAACCCTCGAGAGCTGTGCTCCGGAGTTTTCATCAACATAGAATGTGATGTTGCCGTGTCTCTGGAGAAGGGATGCAGGGCACTGGACGCAAGGGTCTCCCTCCACTATGTCCTTGACTGCTGCAGCCTTGTCCTCTCCCCAGGCCATCAGGATGATTCTCTTTGCGCTCATCATCGTTCCGATTCCCATTGTGATGGCAACTCTCGGCGTGTCGTTGATGTTGCCGTTGAAGTTCCTTGCCTGGGTTTTCCTGCTCTTGTAGGACATCAGCACTGTTCTTGTGCGGCTCATTTCCCTGGAACCTGATTCGTTGAAGCCGATCTGGCCTTCGGTTCCCACTCCCATCACAAGAAGGTCAAGTCCGGTTGCCTTCCTGTCAAATTCTGCGCAGTATTCGGAAATTTTCTCTTCCGGAATGCTGCCGTCAGGGATGTGGATATTCTCCGGTTTTACATCCACAAGGCTGAGAAATTCATCGTGAAGCCTCCTGTTGCGGCTTTGCCTCTCGCTGGCTCCGATAGGATAGTATTCATCAATGCTGAATACCTCTACATCGGCAAAGGAAATGTCTCCGGCCTTGTACCTCCTGACAAGTTCCTTGTAGAGCGACATCGGTGTTGCACCTGTAGTCAGCCCCAGTTTGAAGCCACCGTCCTTCGTTTCCTTGATTGCGTTGATGATGATGTCGGCGATTTTTTCACTTGCATCCTGGGATTCCTCGAAAATTTCCGTCGGGATTTTCTCGTAGCTATGCAGAATGTCTTTCGGGAGTCCTGCCTCTATCAGGCCTCCGTCCTTGGGCAATGTAAAATGTTTCATCTGTTCCTGATTTTATAGAACTCACAAAATTACTTAAAGATTATTAAAAAATCAACGCATATATTTCCTAAAGAAAACAAATCGGCTTGCCTTCCCTGTAAAGCCTGACCACATCCCCGCCGCTCACGCCAAGTGTCTGCTCAAGGAACATATCCATTTCTGCCGGATCGGCCCCGGCCATCCTGCAGATTTCACCAAAGGTGACATCTTTCCTCAAATAAACTTTTTCGTCTTCAAGAAGAGAGACGAATCTCTCAAGGCATTTCTCCTCCATTTCAATATTCCTCCTTATCAAATTGTGCCGTCAAATCTCTTACATCCGTGCCAAATTAACAAGTTTCTGTTGTCTTTGTGCACAAAAAAAGTCCAACTTTTTCTTTTTTTTAATGTTTTTTCTGTTTTTGATGTGTTTTTCTTGTCTTTGACAATAAAATATTTACATAAAGGTAAAACGACAAAACCTAATTTTGCCTGGAATTATCCAAGTGCGATGAACAATTATTCCGTGAAAGAGAATATCACCAAGAAGAGAAAGGCATCCGGTATTTCCCAGACTGAGATGGCTGACAAACTTGGTTTGTCCCGCACTGCCTACCGCAACATAGAGATGGGTGACACCCGTCTGATCAGTGAGAAGGTTGAGGAAATCGCCCGCCTTCTGGACGTTTCCTCCGAGGAGCTGGTACTGGGTTACAAGCCTTCCGAGAACATTGCGATGCGCGTCAGTGACATCGAACAGGGATTCGAGGAGGAGAAAACGGAACTCATCAGGAAATATGAGGCGGAGATGAAACGCCTGGAAAACACTATAGACACACTCAATTCTTATATTACCGCCTTGAGGGAGACCATCGGGACAAAGGATGAAATGATTGCGATGCTCAAGAAAAAACTTGCTGACGACGGCAATAATGAGTAACTTTGCGCCATTATGCGCCGTGAATTGCAGAAATTCCTGAATGAGAATCTGGTTGAGGCGGGATGTGACGAGGCTGGTCGCGGCCCCCTCGCAGGTCCTGTCTATGCTGCTGCGGTGATTCTGCCGAAGGATTTTTATCATCCCCTTCTGAATGATTCCAAGAAAATGACGGCTGCCGCAAGGGAGAAACTCCGTCCGATCATTGAGACGGAAGCCATTGCGTGGGCGGTCGAGGAGGTGTCCGCTCAGGAGATTGACCAGATGAACATTCTGAATGCCTCCCTCGAGGGTATGCGCAGGGCTGTGGCAAGACTTTCTGTCCGTCCGGAGTTTCTTTTGATAGACGGAAACCGTTTCAAGCCCTTCGATGGCATTCCTTTTGAGTGCATCGTCGGCGGTGACGGGAAATTTTCGGCCATAGCGGCCGCATCTGTCCTTGCCAAGACCTGGCGGGACGAGAAGATGCTGTCGCTTGCAAGGGAATATCCGCAGTACGGCTGGGACCACAATATGGGTTATCCCACCCCTGAGCACATCGAGGCCATCCGCAGGTTCGGTTACACCCCCTATCACAGGAAATCCTTTCACCTCAAGGCTCTTGAGCCTGTTTTGTTTTGAGAAAGTGAATATTGATTAAGGAATATTTAATATTTCGGAAATGTAAATATATTTAATATGATGAAAAAATTTATTTGTGTTCTGGCGGCCATCTCGCTTTCTGCGGGTTGTCTTTTCGCCGACGAGGGAATGTGGCTTCTGCCGCTTCTGAAAAAAATGAATGCCGGCGCGATGAAACAGGCCGGCTGCAAACTGACTCCCGAGCAAATCTACAGTGTGAACAGCACTTCTCTGAAAGATGCCGTCGTGCAGTTCGGCAGGGGATGCACCGGGGAAATCATTTCAAATCAGGGACTTCTGGTGACCAACCATCATTGCGGTTACAGCAACATCCAGGCGCTCAGCGGAATAGGTCACGACTATCTTGCTGACGGATACTGGGCTATGAACCGTTCCGAGGAACTGCCTTGCGAGGGTCTCACGGTTACTTTCCTGGAGTATATGGAGGATGTGACGGACTACCTTGACGCTTCTTTGAGGAAGGCGGAGAAGGAATTCAAAAATTCTGAAAAGAAGGATTCCCTGGTCAATGCCAGGATGATGGAAGTCAGACAGAAACTTCTGGATGATGCCCGCGCGACGAATCCTGTGAGCGATGCCCGTTTCGAGACCTACTACGATGAGAATGTGACATATCTCTATGTGACGACCACCTACAAGGACATCCGTTTCGTGGGTGCTCCGCCTTCATCAATCGGAAAGTTCGGAGCGGACACCGACAACTGGATGTGGCCGCGTCACACGGGAGATTTCTCGATGTTCAGGGTATATGCTGCCCCTGACAACAGCCCTGCGGAATACTCTGCGGAGAATGTGCCTCTGACTCCGAAGAATCACCTGAAGATTTCCCTCAGGGGTGTGCAGGAAGGGGACTACACGATGATTATCGGCTTCCCTGGACGGACGACAAGGTTCCAGACCTCTCCGGAACTCGAGTTCCAGCTTCAGCAGAACGACATCAGCATTGCCGCCCGTACGATCAGGCAGAATGTGATGCTTGAGGATATGCTCGCGGATCCTGCAGTGAAAATCAAATATGCAAGCAAATATGCACAGTCTTCAAACGGCTGGAAGAAATGGCAGGGAATGAAACTGGCTTTCGACAAGCTGGATGTCATCGGAAGGGCAAGGCAGGAAGAGGCTGATTTCCAGAAATGGGCGTGTGCAAACAAAAAGCGCGAAGCCCTCTATGGCAATGCCGTTGCCGATCTGCGTGCCTGTGTTGACAAGAGCCGCAAGCCTTACCTGGATTTCCTGACGGCCTATGAGTCGGTGGGTAGAATCGAGATTTACAATTTCGCAATCGGAATGCAGATTGCCTTCAGGAATGAACTCAAGGCCGGAAAGGATTCTGCTTCTGCGTATGTTTCCGCTGCAGAGCAGGTTGCTGCGGCCTACAAGGACTACAGCGCTCCGCTTGACAGGAAGGTGGCCAAGGCTATGCTCAGGTTCTACAGGGAGAATGCCTCACCGGAGAACTTCCTTCAGGGTCTGGGAGAGGACTTCGCCACAATGGACATTGACGCCTATGTGGACAGGGTTTTCGAGAAGAGCATTTTCGTGGACCCGGCCACCCTTCTGGATGCAGTCAGACAGAATGGAAAGGTCATTTTCTCCGATCCTGCCTGTGTGCTCGGAAAATCAATCCAGGATGTGGTCTATAGCACATACGCAATGAACAGGGAGGCGGGCAGCGGCCTTCAGGCTGCAAGAAAGACCTACACTGCCGGACTTCTCGAATGGAAGAAAGGTCAGCCTTCCTACCCTGATGCAAACCTGACTATGCGTCTGACCTACGGCAATGTCAAGGGATATTCACCTCGCGATGCCGTCCTGTACAGGTACTACACTACCCTTGACGGAGTGATGGAGAAGGAAGACCCGGACAATTGGGAGTTTGTGGTTCCTGCGAAGCTGAAGGAGTTGTACAATGCGAAGGATTTCGGACCATACGCCCTGCCTGACGGCAAGATGCCGGTGGCTTTCCTGAGCAACAATGACATCACGGGAGGAAACTCCGGCTCGCCGATTATGAATGCCGAGGGGCATCTCCTGGGACTTGCCTTTGACGGAAACTGGGAGTCGATGAGCAGCGACGTTATGTTCGAACCGGATCTTCAGAGATGCATCAACGTGGACATCAGGTATGTTCTTTTTGTTGTGGACAAGTTTGGCGGTGCAGGCTGGCTGCTGGATGAGATGGACATAGTGAAATAGTATGAACTTGCGAAACTTGAGTGGTTCAGGACAATGGAAATCAATGAAATAAGAAAATGGCTGACCGAGGTCCAGCATCCTGCAAAGGGTGACAGGAACATCGTGGAACTCGGTATGGTCGAAAGCATATCAATTGAGGGTGACCTTGTTACGGTCACCCTCGGATTCCCGAAACACAGGGACCCTCTTGCCGAGTATCTCATCGGCAGCACCAGGGCTGTAATCAACAGGCATTGCCCTGAGGGAGCCCGGGTTGAGGTGAAGACTGTCATCAGCAATCCTGCTCCGGCAAAGAAGAAGGCCGGACTTGACCTTGGCTTCGAGGAGTTGGAGAATGTCTCCCACATCATCGGGGTGGCTTCCGGCAAGGGAGGCGTTGGAAAATCCACGGTAGCAGTCAACCTGGCTGTGGCTCTTGCCCGGGCAGGCTTCAAGGTGGGCCTTGCAGATGCCGATGTCTATGGCCCGTCTGTCCCGAAGATGACTGCCACTGAGGGTTTTGTACCCGAGGCTTTCCAGGAGGAGGGGACGGGAAAAGAGGTGATAATGCCTGTAGAGAAGTACGGAGTGAAATGGATGTCAATAGGTTATTTCGCGAAGCCTGACCAGGCCCTGATCTGGCGTGGTCCGATGGCCTGCAACGCCCTCAAGCAGATGATTCTGCAGGTGCGCTGGGGTGAGCTGGACTTCCTGCTGATTGATATGCCTCCGGGAACGGGTGACATCCACATCAGCCTTGTACACGACATCCCTCTTGAGGGAGCCCTCATTGTCAGCACTCCTCAGGATGTGGCTCTGGCGGATGTCGAGAAGGGTGTGAATATGTTCCGCAATCCGAGTGTGGACAAACCGATTCTCGGTCTGGTCGAGAATATGTCGTGGTTCACTCCGGAAGAACTCCCGGACAACCGCTACTACATTTTCGGCAAGGGAGGCGGCCAGAGGATGGCTGCAAAGTATGACATCCCTCTGCTTGGCCAGATTCCGATTGTCCAGAGCATCCGGGAGGGAGGCGACAGCGGAGAGCCTGCGGCTCTCTCGGCCCGTCCCGACGGGGCCGCTTTCGCAGCTCTCGCGGCGAAACTCGCTGCCGCCGTTTCCGCAAGGTAATCCTGAAAAACAATTCTAAAAAATATGTTTGAGATGAAAAAGTTTTGTTTACTTCTTGTTGTAATATTTCTATTGCCTTTTGCCGTATCTGCTCAGCAGCTGGTTCAAGGAAATCTTTCTTGTTTGAAGGGGCAGACATTTCTTGATTGTTCTGTGGATTTTTCTAAGGCAAGTATTCTAGGGATGACCGAAGATGAAATTGCGGTACAGGAGGAAGACTGGTGGAAAGACCGCCATAACTATGTGGGGAGATTTTATGAAGGACTCAATTCGAAATTGATGAAGAAATCTCTTTTTGTCGGGAAACACGAAAATGCCTCTTATAGGGCTGAGTTGGTGGTTCGTCAGGTTGAAAAGAATGGTAATATGCTTTCAGAATTTGTGATTTCATC
>CAMEBJ010000040.1 GCA_945912085.1 uncultured Bacteroidales bacterium
TATAGGAATTACAAATCGACAGACTTGGTTGTGGATGTCTCCGTAGTTCCATTGGCTGAGACTTCCACTCCGGGTATCATAAAGCGGCCGATGGGGTTGAGAAGATTAGGCTCCACGAGTTCATACACGATGTCGTATTTCCCCTCTCGCATCATTATTGCGGCCTCCTCATTCTGGTTGTAGGCACCGTTGTGGGAAAAGTATGGAGAGTTAATGCCATATTCTCCGCTGCGGTAGAAGAGGATATTGGTCATGGTGTTGCGGGTGGTGTTCTTGATTTTCACATCTCCCACAGGAATCCTGTTCATTCCCGGAAGGTCAATGACGGACGAGAGTTTAGAGTGAGTGTATGTGACTCTGCTCTTCACCTTTCCTACCGATTGAGAATTCTCCGAATATGCGGCTGACTTATATACAGGGGTGATTCCAAGCTGAAGTTTCATATTTCCGGGATCGTTGTCCTTCGCACAGAAATTACCGCTTTTGAGCTGCCATACGAAGCTGAAATCCACCCTCTGGTCCGTCCTTGCTACCGTCGGGATATATTCTGTACCAAACCCGTTTTCGTCATTGTTTGTAATTATTGTGTATGACACATCTCTCGTGGTTCCTGTGTTCAGCTCGACCGACTGGTCAGGCAGGTTCTGAGTGTAGGAGTCGTTCCACTTGAAGCCTAATCCTATAACACCCATCAGCATATTCTTCCAGGATAGTTCGTGTGTCTGTTTGTCCTCATCCTGTCGTATTCCAATAGTCAGTTTTGGGGAAAGACTGAAACTGAATCCTTTTTTGTAGGTGGTACTTGAAATGGTGGTGGATGGTTCCGGAGTTACGAAGAATAAAGTGTTCTCATTCGAAACCTTCTGTCCGTCAGACGAAAGCAGTTGAAATTCAAGATTATACCTGCTCATATACCAGTAGTAGGCATACATGGTCACAAAGCTCCCGAAAGATTCTTTCACTTCCTTGTAGAACGAGCCATTGTGCATGATGCAGTATCCGCTTATGCCGTAATAATCTCCGGAATAGTCCTCGCTTCCGAAAACATATATAGGCAGGACTTCGATATGAAGGTCGATGGCTTTTGTTACAGAAATAGGAGTACTGTTGTATGTATAAGAGCTCTCCCACAACTTCACTGCCGGTATAGTCATGTCAAAGCTCAAATCGTAGATTTTCTTGAGATTGGCACCCGTTTGGGACGAGGATGTGACCTTGCGTTCGGCACCTTTCATATTGACATTCATCATGTTGCGTCTGTTGCGGGAAAAGGTGCGGCTTATCCCTGTCCAGGATTTCTCATAGACGGCCTTGTCCGTCAGGATTTCAACCGAAAACTCGGAAACGGTGCAGGGACGCACGCACAGCCATACATCCTTTATGGAGGCATCCTCCTCCAACACAATGTTGTTCGAACGCTGGAGCACAGTCAGTATATTGTCCGTACCGCTCACCTGGGGCAGGGCAAGCTCCCCGTCCGCTCCAAGAGTAAAGTTGTTAACAAGCGGTTTGTCTGTGCGTATCACTATGGAAATCAGTTTCTCTCCAGCCTCTACGTCCGGAAGATTCAGGAAATTTAGGTCGAGGTGTGCCACTGCCCTCTCCCACAACATTTCATACTCATCGCCGTATTCAAGGGAAGTTATCTGAGAGGTCTTTCCCACAAGCAGGTCAGCTGAAGGGTCGTATGAACGCACGGAACCGTTGCGCAGAGGAATCTGCACCTGCGGAATTTTCACCGGAAAGGCCCCGTCGGAAGTCGTGCAAGTGCCTGTGACACAGGAAGCAGGATAGACTGCATAGAATTGCCAGCTGTCGTGGTCTGTTTTCGTAAATCCCGATGGCACACTGAAGCGGGTAGTGGGGCAATCGCTCCAGACTTCACTATCAGATTTTACTATTGCTCCCGTTGCTGCCTGAGTTCCATCTTCCGCAAGCCAACTGCCGTCGCCTTTGGCAGCCACCTTGACACTGTCTCCCTCACTCCAGAATATGGTTTCTCCTGTCCAATGAGTCTTGGTGGTTTCATCTTGATTTTCAGACAATTGGGGTTTTGCGGACGAAAGCCACACAGTAGGTTTCTCCGCCGGTTCCTGAGGCTGACGCTCTTTCACACAAGAGCTCAAAGCCAAGACTCCCGAAAGCATCAATGAACCCAGGAGCAGTTCTCCTACAGAAAAACTGATATGATTAGTCTTCTTCATATTACTTGATTAATCCAAATCTTCAAGTTCAGACTCTTCATAGCCACGTGCAGGAGTGTCCCCGCCGCTTCCAGCAAGAAGCCCCTCCCATCGGACTTCCGCAGTATTCAGGAAGGGGCTGATATATTCTTTATCCATATATTATCTCGGCTTGGCATTGGCGTGATAAAGCTCAGTAGTCTCTGCAGTATTGACAACCACATCGGAGAATCTGTATTGTCCTTTGACCTTTCCGGTGTCTCCGTCCACTATATTGTATTCGATACGATATTTTCCCACTGGCACCTGATATGTGAGTACCTTATTCTTCTCGTATGCAGACCCGCTTTGGGCGATTACATTGTCTTTGGAGTCAATTATCTTGTAATCAGTAACATAAAGGCTTGCAGTGTTCTTGAACTCAATCACGCCGTTGCGCTGGCGGTTAGGAGCATTGATTGGGAAATTCATCGTCCTGTAAGCAGATGGCAAAAGACATTCCGTCTTCCTGTCACCTTCCGCACCCCAGGTTGCGTGTCGCCACTGGCAGCCATAGTAGGGATAGAGATTAAATTGTAACACGAAAGATTCGCTGGTATCGTCGTCCTTAGTCCCCGATACCCTCCAGCACCAGCTTGCCTCACATTTCTGGTCAGACCTGGCTATGGCAGGAATAGCATCATAGGTCTCGTCTTCCCACTGTACGTTGTTGGTGATGAAATCGTATTCTACACCACCAGCCCACGTATTCATTACTATGCTCTGGTCCTTGACTGTCGTAGAACGGCTGTTGCTCCAGTTAAAGGAGCCTCCGACCGTGAGGGATGCTGAAGGCTTGCCATTTGATAAACCTGCCTGTCCACTGACATTCAGCTGCGAGGTGAATCCTGCAGTATAACTTGTACTGCTCTGGGTGGAAGTAGGATTTGGGGTCTGGAAGAAACTAAGCCTGTCATACAAACCATTCGATCTATCTTTATTCAGCAGATGAGCTTCGAAATGTATCTTGTCACTATAGAAGACGTGTGCCCAGGTCCGGACTGCACCGTGCCATATCTTGTAGAGTTCGTACATCGGCCCGTTATGTGAAAGCACATACATAGTTACGAAATAATAGTCTCCGGCTACGCTTGCGTCATTGTTTTCCTGATAGGCATACAAAGGTGTGATTGTGATGTTCACATCGATGGTGGAATGTCTGCTCACCTTGTCCGGCTCTGACGCGACGACCTTGCAGATCTGGTAGTCATCGACACCGACACACAGGGTTTTGGTGATATGCTGGCTGAACTTGCTGTCTGCAATTCTCTTTGACAGGTCTCCATCGAAGGAAGAGGAGCCGGCTTTTGTGAGTGGGCCCACTGAAGGCATATTCTCATTTGCCCAATCCACAAAGGATGCGAACTTCGTGTTCAGATATTCTGCAGTCTTCTCTATTTCAACGGGTATAACATCGCTGTTACCTTCCTTGAGTTCTTCCTTATCAGTGGTTTCACTGGCATTTTCATCAGATTCAACCGTGTTGTCCGAAAGAAAATCGATGAGCAGGAAAGGATTCTGCAGCTGGTAACACTCGTATTCGTGCATTGCAAGGAAAAGCAGGTCATTGCTTTCCTCCTCCGGAAGCAGATAGACCGGAGCTCCTATGCTTTTCCAGAAATCGTAATGTTTCTTGTTGTTCGGCAAGAGTTCGACTATCATTTTCCCGTCTTCCCAAGCCTTGCTCAGAAGCTCCCTGTTGGCTTCAAGTTCAGAGGACTCCACCACTATCATATCAGCTTCTTCTGCAGATCCGGCAGTAACGGCTGAACGTAATTGCATTGTCTCCCTGAATTCTTCCACTGAACTTCCCGAAGTATAATATACAGTCGGAATAAGTTTGTCTTCAAGGTCGTAAATGATTTCAGATGAATGGTTGTCCGGAGCAGGTGCCGGGACATTCTGTTTGTTGCAGGCAGTGAGCACAATAGCACCCACTATCGCCAATAATTTGCAAAATATTTTCATACTTGTATTTATATTCTCCAAAAATTATTTTTCCTGTCTGTAATAGTATTCCTTCGGTGTCACTCCCTTTTCTTTCTTGAAATATCTGTTGAATGAAGAAAGGGAGTTGAATCCGCTTTGGCTGGCGACATCCGTCATATTTACCCTTCCGGATTCATACATACTGAGAATCAACCTGCCGGCATATTCCACCCTGAATTTGTTCACATATTCGTAAAATGTCAATCCAAGCATTTTGTTCAGGTAAAGGGACAAATATTTCATATTCGACCCAATGGCAGCGGATACTTCGCGAAGGGACAGTTCCGGATTGAGATACAACTTGTCCTCTTCCATCGTTTTGCGGAGTTTTTTCCCGATCAGTTCATCTTTCATAGGAATATTTTCTTGATCTGAAATGAGTTCATCATTAAATTCACTGGCGACTGATTTGTCGTTGGCGTCATTGTCATCCAGATTCATTTTGACGACGATGTGTCTTCTGGAAATAATGAAAAGGAAGCTCAGCACAATCATACTTCCCAGATTGTAAATTGCTTCATTCAGCCAGACGGTGTGATTGAAAAGCAGAGGGTAGGCGATTACGAACGCAAAGAACACGAGACAGAAGGCCGCTACCCACCTGACATTCTTGTTTTCGATGTTCGAGTAGTTGTCCGACAGGGCTTTGTCGTACCTTGATGCTGAAATGAACACAAGGATAATAGTGACAAGGGCCATCGCCAGAGACAGGGCATAACCGCTCAGGAGAATAATCTTGTCAGGTTTGAGCGCATAAGCCGCAACCAGCCCGAACTGCAGAATCAGAGCCAAGGCGATGTGCTGTTTTTTGGGGGATCCCGGTCTTGTGGCTTCAATGAAGAATGCACAAATAAAGGGGAAGAAGGTCAGGTCTATGAGGTTGACCAGGTTGTCAAGAAATACGCTGTTCTTGATTCCTTCGATGATGAAGACGGTGTCTTTCAGGTAGGAAAGACTGAGCCACAGTGAAGAGATGAAAAGCAACTGCATCATCCGGCTTTGTTTTCTGGTCGGAAAGAGCAGAAAACTCCAGATGATGCAGAATATGGTTATTCCGCCTCTGATTTCGTGTGCGAATGCTTCAACTGTCAACATAAAAGAGTCATTTTTTTGATAGGCAAATGTACCTAAAATGACTCTTTGAATGAATTCTGAATTTTCAACTCCGCGAAACTATTTCTTTCAGAGGCAAAGAATACTTTTATTGACCAGTTTTTCAGGAGGAGTTCTCCTTCGTCGGAAGTCAAGAGAACGAGGGATTTCAAGGCGTGCGACGCAGTCGAAACCGCAGCAACCTATCGGTTGTGAGGATTTCGACAAGGAGCAGAACGCAGAAATCACCGTTCTCTTGGCTTCCGAACTAGCAGTTCATTGCGCCGCAGCAGTGTATAACCTGCCCGCTGACATAGGAAGAAAGATCACTTCCCAGGAACAGCGCCACATTGGCTACGTCTTCAGGAGTACCTCCCCTGCGAAGCGGAATCTTGGTCTCCCATTCCTGGCGGACCTTCTCAGGCAGAGCATTGGTCATATCGGTGATGATGAATCCCGGAGCAATGCAGTTCGCACGGATTCCGCGAGGTCCCATCTCTTTGGCGATTGACTTTGCAAGACCGATGAGTCCTGCCTTGGAAGCAGAGTAGTTGCACTGTCCTGCATTTCCTGAAACGCCGACCACGGAAGACATATTGATGATGCTTCCTGTGCGCTGCTTTGCCATTATCGGAGTGCAGGCGTGGATGAAATTGAATGCCGATTTGAGGTTGACTGCGATGACTGCATCCCACTGTTTCTCCTCCATGCGGAGCATCAGACCGTCCTTTGTGATTCCGGCATTGTTCACCAGAATGTCGATATGTCCGAACTCGGCAAGAATCTCGTTCACGACCTTGTGAGTCTCTTCAAAATCAGCCGCATTTGATGCGTATGCCTTGACTTTCACTCCGAAAGCCTCAAGTTCTCTGACTGTCTGCTCAGCTGCCTCGTTGATGACAAGGTCAGTGAATGCGATGGATGCACCTTCAGATGCATATTTCAATGCAATGGCTTTTCCTATGCCTCTTGCCGCACCTGTGATGACGGCAACTTTTCCTTCAAGAAGTCCCATAATAGAAAATATTTAGGTTTGTACATTCTTTCAAAGCGGGGCTGAAACCTCAGCCGGCGGCGCAAAAATACACCCTCCCTTCAATTCTGCCAAATCTTTCGGCGAAAATCATCTCTTTGTGGCAAAATCCCCCGTTCCCGGGGCAAATTCAGGAGGCGAATTTCTTTTCGTTGCTTTCGAGTGCGATGAAGATGAAAAGCATTATCGTGAAAGCAAGCAGGGAAGAACCTCCGTAGCTGATGAACGGAAGCGGGATGCCGATGACGGGCATCAGTCCTATGGTCATACCTATGTTTATGAAGAGATGCATGAATATGCAACTGGCCACGCAGTATCCGTAGATTCTCGTGAATGCTTCCTTGCACCTTTCCGCCTTGCTGATTATTCTCCAAATCAGAAAGACGAAAAGCAGAATCACAGCTGCGGAACCGATGAATCCCCATTCCTCCCCGATAGTGCAGAAGATGAAGTCAGTGCTCTGCTCCGGCACGAAGCCGTAGGTTGTCTGTGTGCCCTGGAGATAGCCTTTACCGAAAAGTCCGCCAGATCCGATTGCAATCATCGACTGGTTCACATTGTAGCCCACTCCCGAAGGGTCGTCCTTCATTCCGAGCAGGACTTCGATTCTCTTTCGCTGGTGGTCCTGGAGCACGTCGTTGAAAAGGAAGTCCGTGGAATAGACAAGCATAACCCCGGCCAGCAGCGAGGCGGCTGCAAGAACCGTAAATCCCGAGCGGTTCCTGTACGCCCTGAAGATGACAAAAGGCAGCGTGAGGAGTATTACACCGAGGAATATGTAGGTCGGTTTGACCATCTTCTCAAGGTCCCATCCTGCCGCTTCCCAAATATTCTCCATAATCAGGGGAACGAAACCCAGGAACACCAGGACGGGGAGATATTTGACAAGCCATCCCTTGATTTTTCCGGTGTAGGCCGCATCGCAGAATGAAGTCACGCAGGCAAGTACCATCAGGGCGGTGTAGGGAGATGCGGCAAGCGTCAGCACGAAAAGCAGTATTGCCATGAATCCCAGGAAAAGAATCCAACCGGACATTCCCTCCCTGTACAGGACGAAGGCAAATCCGACATACACCAGGGCGGATCCCGTTTCGCTCTGGCCGACAATCACCAGCATAGGGAAGATGATGATGGCGGCTGCCGTCAGAAAGTCCTTCAGGCGTGAAATCTTGAATCCGAACTGACTCATCACCGTCGAAAGCAGCAGCGACGTGGAGATTTTCGACACCTCTGCCGGCTGGAACCGCACGGGACCGAACTCGAACCAGGACCTGGAGCCTTTAACCTCTGTGCCCAGGAAAATGACCGCCACAAGCAGAATGGCAACGCCAAGATATATTGGAAGTGACAGACTTTCATATATATGAGGATTCAGCACGAACAGGATTACAACCACGAAACCCAGGCTGATGAGCATCCAAAGGAACTGCTTCCCGCTTCTTCCATCAGGAGAGAAGATGGAGGACGGTTCCGAGGAATGGATGGAGGCATAGATGTTCATCCATCCAATCAGGAAAAGGACGAACCAGCAAAGGACCAGCATCCAGTCGATATTTTTCAGCAAACCTTTCTCTGTCAGTCTCATTGCAAAAACATTATGGTTTAACCTTGTCCATCAGGTTTCCTTCAAGCACCCTCGTTTCCAAGGCCTTCCTGTCAGGACAGATTTCACCGTTGAGGTATTTTTCAATCAGGAGGGAAGCTATCGGGGCCGCCCATCTTGCGCCGAAGGAACCGTGTTCGATGTATGCTGCCACGGCAATCTTCGGATTGTCCTTCGGGGCGAAACAGATGAAGACGGAGTTGTCGTCACCCCTTGGGTTCTGCGCCGTACCTGTCTTTCCGCAGATGTCCAGACCCTTGACCTCGGCAACGCTTGCCGTCGCCCCGCTGCCGTAACCGCTGTTGACAGCCCGGTACATACCCTCGACCACGACGGGGAAATAGGAAGTGTCCACCATCGTATAAACCTTTTCCTTGTACTTGGGGTCGATTGAGACGAGTTTAGAGTCCTTTACTATATGCGGTATATAATAATATCCCCTGTTTGCAATGGTTGCACACAGGTTTGCCAGATGCAGGGGAGTGCAGCCGATTTCTCCCTGGCCGATGGAGAGGGAGATGACTGTCGTGGCCTTCCAGCTGCCCTTGCCGTAGCGCTTGTCGTAGTATCTGGAGTCGGGAATGAATCCCGGAAGTTCCGCCGGGAAGTCGCTCCCGAGTTTCCGCCCGAAGCCGAAACTCCTGACATACTCGTTCCATTTGTCCATCGACTGGGCTATGTTGCCGTTCTTTCCGTTTTCCAGGATGTTGCGGAAGACATAGCAATAGTAGGCATTGCAGGACATCATGACGGCCTCTTCGAGGGCGAGCGGTGACTTGT
>CAMEBJ010000041.1 GCA_945912085.1 uncultured Bacteroidales bacterium
TGAACTCGGGTTCCTTTCCGGAAAGACCCCATCTGCGGCAATAGCGGGCATATCTGGCATTGAATCCACTCAGTGTGACTTCATTTTCATCCTCAGGATTGTATTTCCCGGAAATGTCTTCGGCTGAAGCCTTCGCCCAGAGGATGTCCGCCGGTCCCATCGGGAATTCGGCGTAGAGGGCATCTCCCTCCCAGGAGGCATTGAATGCCGCCCTGTATTGAGCCAAATCCCTCGAAGCATCCGTGTGGAAGCCGTAGAAGGTGTAGTTGTACCTGGTTATCATCGGATAATAGTACTTTACGTCACCCTCCTCCGAGACGAACTGCATCCTGTCAGTTTCAAACCTTGCGTATTTGTCGTAAATCACCACCTGTTCAGCGTCCGCAGACCACTCCCCCTCTGCCCCGACATCGATGCCGAAGACTCCGAAAAGAGTCCCTTCGACAGTCTCCTCCGTAATGGGAGCAGCCTTGGTCAGCACTGCATCATAGGTGTGCTGTCCAATGGTGATGGGGACAGGGAGACTTTCGTCGTACACCCAGTCCTCCTGCTCCGGGGCAGGTTCAATGACAGGATCCCCTTTGGAGCACGACAATGCTAGCACCGCCGTCCCAAAAAGAATTGTGAGTGATTTTCTCATCTGTCTGCAAATGAACGGTTATTCCCAGGTTGAAGGGTCATCAGGGTCAATCACAACGGAACCTCCCTCTACCCAAGGAGTGAGTTCGGCAGTGATCTTGACTTCCTCAAGGCCGTAGATGGAAATTGTGATGGTGTAGTTCTTTCCTGCCTCGAATGCGGTTGCAGGCTGGAGTCCATCTTGCGCGGAATCAGTGTCAACCATTGCCGGAGTAACCGTGAAGGACTGTGGAGCAGGTTCGGTGTTCACACCTGTCTGCTTCATCTTCAGAGTGAATGTGTAAGAGTCCTCTCCCGGGAAAACCATAATGCTCTCTCCAATCTGGGTGGCATCATCAGTAGGGAACAGATTGGTGGCAAGAGGTCCGAGAACACCCTCAGCCGATTTCTCCCTCAGTTCGAAATCCACAAGTCCGGTGGAAGTGGCAACCACTCCCCTCTGGGCACCTACCACACAGAGATTTCCCTCAGCCTTTGCAGCAAGTGTCAGAGAAGTAATCTGAACATCACCCGCAGACTCCGAATTAGTACCCTTGACAATCTTGAAAGTAAAACGGGAAAGAAGGTGCTGGAAAACAAGTTTCGGCTGAACGCCGCGGCGGGCTGAATAAGCACTGTAGGCGTGCTGCTCAGCAACTGTGGAAGTTGCCCCCTGCACATCAACTGCCTGGTCGGCCTTGGCAATCATAAGATCCTGGCCTCCGTTGATGGTGACAGGATAGACAATGGATTCTGCTGTTCTGACTACCGTACCCACAACAGCATCGTCGACATAGTATCCGTAGAAATCATAGCAGGTGTTTCCTGAATAGTAGAACGGTTCCTGTGCCTGTACGACAGCTGGATTATAGACATTGATGGAACCTGAAGTACCATCTGCAGGAGAGTCTGCCGCAACATCATCTATGAAAGCTTCAGTGGTGAAATCAGTCACCTTCCTGTCGAAGCCGAAGATGCGAAGTGACTGTTTCCCGTTCCAGGCGTCGATTCCGCCCTGGGCCTTGGTCTTTGTCACCGCATAGACATTGGTCCCGAACACAACAGGTTCAGGAGTTGAGATGTTCTCCTCAGGAGCCACATAGTCAAGACTGTCATCCACAACGGGAGCCGACTTGTTGCAGGCGACTGCCAGAAGGGCAGCCGGGATTGCCAAAAAGAAAAACTTTTTCATAATCAAAATAATTAAAGGTTAATATAGTACATATTTCATATATATTTTACTGTATATAAACTATTTACGGAATATTCACCCTTCCGGGACCTCCTCCCTGTCGATGGTCGTGCTCCCGCCACTCTCCCATCGATCGAGAGACACAACTACCGAAACGTTCATCCATCCGGAAACGGTGATTTTCACCTTGTAGCTGTTGCCGGGAAGGAAGCCCTCCTCCCCTGCCGAGATCTCTATCGGGTCACATTCCTGTTCATTCAGCACGGAGTCCGTCGAGGACTGGTCCATTTCCTTGAGGGTCGTCCGGAAGAGATATGAGGATGAAGGGGCCACAAAAAGGCAGCTTCCGACGGAAAGCGGAACGATTGTTTCCGAAGCATCGTAGCGGGTATCAATACTGTATTTGTCCTTCGGAATGGTGGTCCCGTCCTTGTCCGGAAGATAGAGTTTCTTCGCATCTCCGCTGAAGGTCGCCCCGATTTCCGACTCATCCTTTGCAGCCACCACAAAGGTTCCCCTTGTCTGCGACTCTATGGAAATGTCCTGGATGTAAACCCTTTTTCTGATTCCATGGGTCACTCCGGGAACTATCTCGAAATCAAGCCTTACCAGATTGTGTGAGAACATAAAGGTCGGCACTATGTTCCTCAGGGCCATATAATGGCTGTAGGAATACACCTGGGCAGCCAGCTGGTCCTTTTTTGAAAGACTTGCCATCTGAGATTCTGTGGGACGGGCCCTGGATGTCATCAGATCGGCGCTGCCGTCAATGGTAATGTCGATTGCAACCTTGTCATCCTGACGGGAATAGGCGGATTCCGGAACCTGGAGACCTCCAAGGTAATAGGCGTAAAAATCAAATGCCGTGATGGTTTCCTGTCCTGCCGGCCAGTAAATCGTCCGGCTCTCATCAACCCAGGTCATATAGACATCCGATGTCTTGAGCTTCGCCCTCCTGCCTGACACCGAACGGGAAGCATCGGTCGAGGCATCCACAAGACAATCCAGGGAGGATTGGGACCTAAGAGTGCTGAAAGAAGTGCTCGCGGACCTGTTGAAGGCATAGACATATATGTCATCTTCCATGAGGTCCTTTACATTGTCCACCGGACCGTCACCTTTTACAACACCTCCGGAAGGGTCTCCAATGGCTATCATCACGGGGACCTGCTCGTCAGAGGAGATGAGTTCATCCTGAACGCCCTTGTACGAATCATCCGAACATCCGTACAGGAGCATTGCAGCCATCAAATATTTCCTCCAACCGCACTTCATCACAAATCCACGTTTATGTCCTGATTCTCGAACCATCCTCCAACGGCTTCACTTCCACCTGTCTCAATCTGCACCTTCCCGATTTTCAGTTCACTTCCTACATTGATGTAAGCCTCGGACAGATTCTTCCTGAAACCGCTCTTGTCCGGAGACAGAAGCATAACCTTCGCATTCTCAATTTCATTCTTCAGATTGATTCCGGCATAGAACACCCTCTGATTCTCTCCGCTCTTTGCAATCAGGGTTATCCGAAGTATTCCGGGACCGGTCTTGAGGGTGGAATTTTCCGGAGCGAGCAGCCCCAGCACCTTCACCGAAGCCTCATAGACAGTCATATTTCCGCTCTGACCCGACTTTGAAAATTCAAAAAGAACCTTTCCGGAATTGTCGGTGGGAACGATTCCGCTCATCAGGGAAATCCTGCAAGGCGTACCGGCAAGGTCACCGGAGAGTCTTTCCACCTCCACATTGTCCTCTGTCCTCACCTTCATACTCAGATGCACAGTCATTGTGAGGTCTTCCATCCTGAAATCCAGGTTTTTCTGTCCTTCCGAAGACAGGGCCGAGAACTTTACGGCTCCCATCCAGAGGCTGCCTGCCTGCCGGATGTAAGGAAGAGAAGGATTGAAATCATTCACATCTTTCCCGTACTCTGCCGCAATTTCATCCTTTGTCATTTCAGGAATCCCGGCACAAACCGTCCTCATTCCCATTGAAGCATCATCCCTGAATCCCTCAATGCCAATGGCCTTGTAATCTTCATTGTTCCATCCGAAAGCAATCGCATAATAATCCCCTCCAAGGACAGCGACTGTGTCAACATCCGCGGCTGATTCATCAGTCCAGACATAGTGGACCTCATTGTAGATTCTGCTCATGAGGACATTGACTCCGGAAATCCCATCTCCCGCGGAAGAAGGCCAGGAATAGGAGAGAGATACTCCCACCTCATCAGGATTGACCCCGGAGTCCTCTCCGTAATCAATATAGCCATAGTCAACCGCAGTACATCCGGCAAAAGACAGAATGAATGCGGAAACGGCAATCACATATTCCCCAAATCCTCTCATTCCTCCTTCCTCCCGTTCCTTATGGAGCGCTTTGACTTCCTTTTCATCTGGGAGCCGTAATCCCTGTGCCACTGTCTGTTGAAAGTACGAAGCAGCCTGCGCCCCCGTCCTTGGACTTCCTTCACAAGATTTCCTGCCGCCTTCCGCGTCAGATTGCTGTTCGGGATGACCTGATTCGCAAGACGGTCCATCTCCTGCCGCAAAGCTCTGAGGAAATCATCCCTCTTGAGGGCTGGATTCAATTCATACGCCGTCTTCATATCCCCCTGTGCACCGGTCTCAAACAATGTCACCATATTCCGCAAAGACTCATCTATGTCCCTTCTGACCATCGCCACCTTCGCCTTCATCGGGTCTTCCTTCAGATATTTTTCCCTTATCGAAATATGCCTCCAGGCAAAGGCAACCTTCAATTCCGAAACTACGGGATATGGAACAATGTGCCATCCCCTGCTTTCGGCAGCCTGTTTCACATAATAGTTTCCGTCCGGATTGTGTGTAAAGACATCCTTTGTCGCCACCGCAAGTCCCGCTGAAAACGCAAACTCAATGTCAACTGCTCCCCTGTAATAGGAATATAGCGGAAGGGAATAGCCTGCCGTGACGCCTGCCCCGGCGGCCTGTCCCTGAATGCCTTTGGGAGACAACTTGAAAGAGAATGTGGCAAAATCGGCATAAGCCCCGATGAAATACGCGCGCCAAGGCTTCACAGACCTCCCGGGACGGCGGGCGGATGATTCACGGACACCGGCAGTTCCGGAGTTTCCCTCCTTCTGCCGAAAGTAATGACGGTATTCGGGACGGATGTCAAAATGGTTGAATATTACGGAGGGATTGTACTTGTGATAGGTATTCCAATTGTATTTGACCTCCATCCCGATGGTGGATTTGTTGTAAGGCGATGAGGAAAGGTCGAACTCCACTCCGAAATTCGGGATTGTCAGCAGCCACTCCACAGCATTTGTCTTGAATGCCCAGCGGTCTACAGGTCGCGGGGACTGAATGTCATCGGCACCGGTCTTCGCGGACTGGGCGGACAGATTGACAGTGAAGGAAATGACAAATAGCAGTGCGCACAATGCACGCACCGCCTCTTTCAAAAAAGATTCTGCCTTCCAAGTCATCAAAGCCTTTCCCGATTCTTCCCTGTCACAAAACCGGCTCAAATATATAAAAAATTAAACCTAATTTTGATTTAAATCCGGGGAAAAAGTTTAATCCGACCGAATAAAATACATATTTGTGCGGTTGTTATACCGTTTTTTTCTAATTTTGCCATCCCGAAATATTTCCGTGATATGAGAGAATATTACATAACTGACACCCTTTCAAGGAAAAAAGAAGTTTTCACTCCGGTCAATCCGGGATTTGTAGGACTTTACGTCTGCGGGCCGACAGTCTATGGCGACGCCCACCTCGGACATGCCAGGCCGGGAGTGACCTACGACGTGTTCGTGAGACTGATGCGCCACCTTGGCTACAAGGTGAGATATGTCAGAAACATCACCGACGTGGGACACCTCGAACACGATGCGGACGAGGGTGAGGACAAGATTGCAAAGAAGGCGAGAATCGAGCAGCTGGAGCCTATGGAGGTCGTGCAGACCTACACCCTGAGGTACCACGAGGCTATGAGGCAGCTCAATGTAGCCCCGCCGTCAATCGAGCCGCGCGCTTCGGGGCACATCATCGAGCAGATTGACCTGGTGAAGAAGATTCTGGATGCCGGCTATGCCTACGAGAGCAACGGTTCCATCTACTTCGATGTCAGGAAATACGACAAAGACCACAAGTACGGAGTGCTCTCGGGGCGCACCCTTGACCAGGTACTTGAGGGGACACGCGAGCTGGACGGGCAGCAGGACAAGAGGGCGTCCTACGACTTCGCCCTCTGGAAAAAGGCCTCTCCGGAACACATAATGCGATGGCCTTCACCGTGGAGCGACGGCTTCCCGGGATGGCATCTGGAGTGCTCGGCGATGAGCGAGAAGTATCTCGGAAAGGAATTTGACATCCACGGTGGCGGGATGGACCTGATGTTCCCGCACCACGAGTGCGAACTGGCACAGAACACAGCCTCACGCGGTGAAGGCGGTGTGAAATACTGGATGCACAACAATATGATTACCATCAACGGAAAGAAGATGGGCAAGTCCCTGGGCAATTTCATCACCCTCCAGGAACTTTTTGAAGGAACGCACCGGATTCTTGCACAGGCGTACAGCCCGATGACCATCCGCTTCTTCATCCTCCAGGCACATTACAGAAGCACTCTTGACTTCAGCAACGACGCCCTCCAGGCAGCTGAAAAAGGGCTCAGGAGGGTTCTCTTAGCAGCAAAGGACCTCAAGGCAATGGCAACAGCCGCAGGGGTTGACTTCAAATGGAAAGGCACTGAGGGACATCCTGCCGATGCAATGGCCTACGGGGAGTTCCTCGCAGACACCGCTCCGGAGACCTGCATCGCGGATTCAGCTGAAATAAAGGCTCTGTTCGAGAACATCTACACCGCTCTCTGCGACGACCTCAACACCCCGATTGCCCTGTCCCACATCTTCGAGGCAGTGCGCATCATCAATTCAGCAAAGGACAAGTCCCTGAAACTCTCCGCCAATGACATCTCCGCCCTGATGCAGATTTTCGAGGACATCGTCTTCGGCGTTCTCGGTCTGCGCGATGAGGAAGCAGCTTCCGACAAGACTGAAAAGACAGTAGGCACTCTCGTGGAGATGGTTCTGGAGCAGCGCAAGGCAGCAAAGGCAGCAAAGGACTGGGCCACCAGCGACCGCATCCGTGACGAGCTCAAGGCAGCCGGCATCCTCCTGAAGGACACCAAGGACGGCACCGAGTGGCATCTGGAGTAGTTCTCCCGTTTTGTCATGCCGGACTTTGACCGGGCAGGCTTCTTTCAACATAAAGATTACCACAGTCCTGATTTGACGGGCTGAGAATCAGAGGTATATGCAAGGATATTGGCATTTGCCTCGGCAACGGTCTTGAGATCCTGATCCGGATTGGCCTGTGCCCAGGAAGGGCGGAATGGTGAATATTCCGTTGGGGACATATCCAATATCTTGCATATCAACCAGTCAAGATCCTCCGAGCCTATGGCGATACGGCTCTGTTCGAACGTACGGACTGAAGATGGGGACGGCGTTGCAGTTTTCCAGTACCCGTTCAGATAGTAATAGGCCTTCTGCTGCACAGTGGCGTTCCCGACTCCGGGGACTTCGAGATTCAGCAATTGGTAGAAGATTTTAGAATGGTTGCTGTAGGCATCCGGGGCGCCCCGGTAACTGTTCATCTTGATGTTGTCCGTGCGGTCGGCCCCGGAAAATCCGGTCAGTTCGTAGTCTAGTGCGGTCTGGTTGGCGCCCGTAGCGGCGGGATGGTCATAACACCCCAGGAGACATTCCAGGAGGAAGGCCACAGCCCCGGTGCGGTCGGCTCCCTGACGACAGTTGAAATAGACTGACTTCCCGCGCCTGAGTTCCAGGATTATCCAGGCAATGGCGCTTACCAGGGATGCATCCTCATTGTACGCCCCATAGTCGGCCATAGTGTTGTTGTAGTCGGCATCCGGGATGGTGGTTTCGTTGCGGGCGTAGGAATGGTTGCTGTACTCTCCGGAGATGTACTTGCCGGAGTTTGTCGCAGCACGCAAATCCAGATGGGCATTTATGCCAAGACGTTTGAGTTCGGCCTTTGTTGCCTCACCAATGTCGGTAACCACCAGAGACTGACCACCGCCGGGCCCCCTGTTGGTCCCCCCGAGACTCCCTCCACGGTAAAGCAGTCCGTACCTGACAGCCTTCCCGCCAAGTCCGGTCCAGCCCCCAAGGTCCCTGATGTTGAAGCCGTCCTCAAGGTAAATCATCCGGACAAGCCCAGTCACGGCGAGCTTTGCTGCACGGATGAGTTTCCCGTCCTTCTCCACCTTGTAATAATAGTCCCTGCCGGGAATAAGGTTAACAAAGGAGAACTCCCTGTCAGCCACCATCCTCAGCAGAATGGATGCTTCATTGAATGCCTGGTCACTGGCAAGGGTGACCTGTGCACCGTCAACCCCGAAAACCACCTTGTGGGCCACCGGGCGATCCTGATTGTCATCCCCGCCAAAGTCGGCCGAAGTTTTGTTTGAGGAAAGGAAAGTGGATGTGGCTGTGGCAAGGTAATTCCTGACATAGTCGTTCTCGACATTCAGGGTTTCCTCTTCAAAGGATATTTCTCCTGAGGGGTTGTCTCCGGCGCTGTCTCCGTCATTGTCCCCGGTCGTGTCCTGTGATGGATTCCCGGAATTGCCCTGTGAAGGATTCCCGGCGTTGCCCCTGTCCGGGTTCACTGCCGCGCAGGACTGCGTCATTGCCATCGCAAGAGCACAAAAAAGCATAGCTAAACTGATTTTCATCAAAAACAATATTGTGTTCAGACGGCAAAGATAGGAATTTCCGGGAGTTTTCCTCAAAAAGGGGTCTCCCTGAGGACAATCCCCAGGATGAAAGCTGCCCCGTCCTCAAAACAGGCTTTTGAGAGAACG
>CAMEBJ010000042.1 GCA_945912085.1 uncultured Bacteroidales bacterium
ATAAATGAAGGTTTGTCTTCTACCAACTGGAACGGAATAGCTTCTTCTTCAATTACTTCCTCGCTAACCCCTTCTACATAGTCCATGATTTCAACTCCCATATTTGAGTCGTCCTCGAGGTTGATAAACATATCATCGTCAACCTGGATTTCATCGTCCACGATGTCAATCTGGTCTGAAAGAACAGGAATCTGAGGAGCTGATGGAGGTGGAGGAGGGGTTTCCTGAGTGATTGGAACCATTTCTTCCACATCGACAATTTGTGTGGTCTCTTCAAGGACTGCTACCTGTTTCTCCCTTGTTCCCCACTCGAATGCGAAGAGGACGATTCCGAGAGAAACGCAGAGTCCAATTTCAAGAAAAAGGAGTTTCTTGTTTTCAAGACTCGCCTTTGCTGACTTTTTGACTTCCATATATTTCAATATTTTAGATATTCAATATATTCGCTTTTATCCGGTAAAGTTAGAAATAATAATTTTTATTTCAAATTTTTTGTTGAATAGATTATTTTTGTAGCCTAATTCGCTGAATATGATTTCATATTTTTTTGAAGACACAAATTTTATTTTTAAAGGCAAAGCCTTGAACAACAAGTGGTTGAGAATAGTTGCCGAGAGTGAAATCCGCAGACTTGGGCAGATTTCCATCATTTTCTGCTCTGACAACTATATTCTGGACATCAATCAGAGATATCTTCAGCACGATTATTTTACCGACATCATCACATTCGATTACTGTGAGGATGACAGGTTGTCAGGAGACCTTTTTATCAGTGTTGATTCAGTCAGGGAAAATGCGATTGAGTATGGAACGTCTTTCAATGATGAGTTGAACAGGGTGATGGTTCACGGAATCCTCCATCTCATCGGCTATGATGATCACAATGATGAAGACATCAAGCAGATGCGTTCGAAGGAGAATTACTATCTTTCCCTTCGCGAATTGATGTGATTCCTGTTTTGATTCTTCAGGTATGGACAAGGTGTATGATGTAATAGTGGTTGGCGGAGGACACGCAGGATGTGAGGCTGCGGTTGCTGCCGCGAGGATGGGCTCCTGTGTTTTGCTCGTTACGATGGATATGGCGCGTTTTGCCCAGATGTCCTGCAATCCTGCTGTCGGGGGAATTGCCAAGGGACAGATAGTGCGGGAGATCGATGCTCTGGGTGGATGCACCGGAATCGTGACCGATGCCTCAACTCTACAGTTCCGGATGCTCAATCGTTCAAAAGGGCCAGCAATGTGGAGTCCACGTGCCCAATGTGACAAAATGATGTTTTCCCTGAATTGGAGAAAAATCATCGAAACTACTTGTAAATTAGAGGTTTACCAAGATTCTGTGACCTCTTTTCTCTTCGATGGTTCAAAAATTTCGGGAGTTTGTACGACTACCGGTGCTTTATTCAAATCTCAGACAGTTGTTCTGACTGCCGGAACCTTCCTTGATGGTCGTCTTTTCATCGGCAGGACGAGTTTCACAGGAGGGAGAATAGGTGAATTGTCTTCCTATGGTCTGACCGGTCAGTTGGTTGAGAGGGGAGTGCGGACTGGAAGAATGAAAACCGGCACGCCTCCGAGAATTGATATTTCTTCTGTCGATGTTTCCTCTTTGCCTGTGCAGACCGGAGATGAGTCTCCTGGAAGATTTTCTTACCTTCCTGTCAAATCTACTGTTCAGGGAGAAGAAAAACAGATGCCTTGTTTTGTTGTTCACACAAACACAAAAGTCCACGAAATTTTGAAGGGTGGCTTTTGTGACTCTCCTCTTTTCACGGGGATGATTACGGGAATCGGTCCTCGTTATTGTCCGAGTATTGAGGACAAGTTGAGGACTTTTGCAGACAAGGATTCACATCAGCTTTTTCTTGAGCCGGAGGGTAGGGAAACAAATGAATATTACCTTCAGGGTTTCTCCTCCTCGCTGCCTTTGAATGTTCAGCTGGATGCATTGCACGCAATTGAAGGTCTGGAAAATGTCAGGATTTTCCGTCCGGCCTATGCTGTGGAGTATGATTATTTCGACCCTACCCAATTGCATCCGACACTTGAATCCAAAGTTGTGGATGGACTTTTCCTTGCCGGGCAGGTTAACGGTACGACAGGCTACGAGGAGGCTGCTGCCCAGGGTCTGATGGCTGGAATCAATGCTCATCTCAAGTCAGCAGGAAAGGGTGGCTTTGTTCTTGGCAGGGATCAGGCCTACATAGGAGTCCTGATAGATGACCTGATTACAAAAGGGGTAGATGAACCATACAGGATGTTCACCTCAAGGGCGGAGTACAGGATTCTGCTTCGCCAGGATGATGCAGATCTTCGCCTGACACCTATTTCTTACGAATTGGGCCTGGCAAGCCGTGAAAGGTATGAACAGGTTTTAGAAAAATATGATTTGGTCGAAAAACTTTCTGAAATGTGTTCAGAGGTTAGAGTGACACCAGTGAGCGTAAATGAATACCTTGAAAAAGTCGGTACAGCTCCGTTGGATTCAAGGAAAAGGATTTCCGATTTGGTTAGTCGTCCTGAGGTTTCTTTGGGTGAAATTTTAAAAATTGTTCCACATGGAACATTTTCTAAATATGGAATCGATCCTTCTGAATATGATTCATATTTATGGGCAGAGGTTCAGGAATCTGTTGAAATCAGATTAAAGTACAGTGGCTATATCGAGAGAGAAAAGAGGCTGGCTGAGAAAATGCATCGTCTTGAAAATCTTGTTATCCCTGCTGACTTTGATTTTGACAGAGTGAATAGTCTCTCGATTGAATGTCGTCAGAAATTAAAGAAATATGGACCTCGCACAATTGCTCAGGCATCGAGGATTTCCGGTGTCTCCCCAGCTGATATATCCGTTCTTTTGGTTTATTTTGGAAGATAAGAAAAAAGTTGTTCCACGTGGAACAGCTTTTATAGTCTTTTTAAGGAAGCTTTTATGATTGCTTCTATGCTTGCTGAAGGATTTTCCTTGAGTACTGCGTTCACGGCTTTTGTGACATTTGCCTTTGTGAATCCAAGCAGAACCAGGGCGGTTGTGGCTTCCTCTACGATGCTGCTGTCGGCGGTCTGAAGCAATGTCCCCGTGTCGCAGCCCGCACCTTTGACAATCTTGTCCTTTAATTCTATAATCAGCCTCTGGGCACTTTTTGTCCCAATGCCTTTAATGCTCTTAATCCGATTGATGTCTTCTGCTATTATTGCATTTCTGATTTCCTCTGAGGATAGGGAAGACAACATCATTCTTGCGGTGGATGCACCGATTCCGGACACCCCAATCAACAGTCTGAAGAGTTCCCTTTCGTCTTTTGTGCTGAATCCGTAGTAGAGTTCTTCGTCTTCGCGAAGGTAGTGGTGGATGTAGATTTTTGTTTCCTTCTGTCTTTCCATTGCAGAGAAGGTCTGGAGGGAAATCAAAATTCTATAGCCTATTCCGTGGCATTCAACTGTGACTTCGGTAGGATTCAGTTCTGTTATTTCACCTTTGATGTAGTCTATCATTGCTCTTTTGTTTTGTCTATGCGTTACGAATGCAAATTTATGAAAAATTCTTAGTAAATTTGCAGGTTGGAAATTTTTGAGAATTTCGTTTATGACTATTGATGAAATAAGAAAAGAATTTCCTGCACTCTCTACGAAAGTGTATGGAAAAGACCTTGTCTATTTCGACAATGCAGCCACTTCTCAGAGACCTATTTCGGTAATTGAAAAGTGGAATGAGATTTCTGTGAACAGCAATGCCAATATCCACCGTGCGGTCCATTATCTGTCCTCTCAGGCAACGGAATCTTACGAACAGGCAAGGGACTGTATAAGGGATTTTATAAATGCCTCCTCGCGGGAGGAAATAGTCTTTACGTCCGGGGCCACTGCATCAATCAATCTTGTGGCCTATTCTTTTGGTGAAGCTTGCATCTCTTCCGGGGATGAAGTCATAGTTGCACAGGACGGACATCATTCCAACATTGTTCCCTGGCAGTTGATGTGCCGCCGCAAAGATGCTGTCCTTAGGGTCCTTCCAGTGGATGACAACGGTAATCTTGAGCTGGAAGAGCTGGCCGGGATGTTGAATGTGCGCACTAAGATTGTGGCGGTGAGTCATATCTCCAATGTTCTCGGAATCATTCATCCTATTAGGAAAATAGTGGAGATTTGCCACTCCAAAGGAGTACCTGTTCTTGTTGACGGGGCTCAGGGAATAGTGCATTGCAAGGTTGATGTAAAGGAGTTGGGATGTGATTTCTACGTCTTTTCCGGTCACAAGATGTATGCTGCCCCCGGGACTGGAGTCCTTTACGGGAAAAAGAAGTGGCTGGACTTGCTCCCTCCGTTCCTTAGCGGGGGAGAGATGGTGGGAAAAGTCAGTTTCAGCGGGACTACTTTTGCACCCGTTCCTCTCAAATTCGAGGCGGGAACCCAGAATTTTGCCGGTGTACCTACTTTTGTGCCTGCCGTTGAAACTGCCTTGTCGTTCAGAGAAGCGGAATGCAGGGCAAGGGAGGATGCAATTAAGGCTTATTTGTATGACAAATTGTTGAATAATAATAAAATACATCTATTTGGAATTCCTCATTCATTGGAGGATAAAATTCCTTTGTTCTCCTTTGTCGTTGACGGTGCTCATCACGAGGATCTTGCCCTGATTCTTGACAAGATGGGTGTGGCAGTGCGCTCCGGACAGATGTGTGCCGAACCGTTGATGGACCGCTTCGGAGTGACCGGTATGCTGAGGGTATCTCTTGCTCCGTACAACACTATGGAGGAGGTTGAGTTCTTTTTGAAATCGCTTGACAGGGCGATAAGTATGGTTGTTTAATAATTTTGATGATATGGTTTCATTGAAAGAGGCGGAAGATGCGATTGTCGAGGAGTTCTCGATGTTCGACGAATGGCTGGACAAGTATGAATATCTCATTAGTTTAGGTAAGAATCTCGAGGCTTACCCTGAGGAAAAAAGGACTGATGAAAGATTGATAAAAGGTTGTCAGTCAAGGGTTTGGCTAGATTGTGAATATAAGGATGGCTTCATTTATATGAGTGCAGACAGCGATGCGATCATCACGAAGGGAATCATCTCCCTTCTGGTTGACCTTTACTCCGGAAGGACTCCTCAGGAGATTCTCTCCTCGGATTTTTCGGTGGTTGACCGCATCGGTCTTCGGGAGAACCTCTCGCCGACAAGGGCCAATGGACTGGTTTCGATGATTGACCGAATCAGGGAGGTTGCCTCTGCTGCTTCCGGAAGATTCTGAATGAGGTTACGACGGCATGATTTTATAAACTTGAGGACGAAATGAATTTGGAAAGGGATATAATAATGGCTTTGAGGCAGGTGTATGACCCGGAAATACCTGTGAACATCTATGACCTCGGGCTGATTTATGAACTGAAAGTCGATGAGAATCACCACGTTGACATCCAGATGACGCTGACAGCCCCGAACTGTCCGATGGCAGATTACGTCGTGGATCAGGTAAAGACGGCTGTGGAGGACGTTCCGGGTGTGGTGAGTGCAACAATCGAACTGGTTTTCGACCCTGTCTGGGACAAGAGCAGGATGTCCGAGGAGGCGCTTGTGGAACTCGGACTTGACGAGGACTGACGTTCTCGGACTGGATATGGCATTGATTGATCTATACCTCGGTTTGGGATCGAACCTTGGTGACAGGAGGGAGAATCTTCTGGATGCTATCGGAAGGCTTGAAAGGGCTTTCGGAAAGGAATGTGACAGGGTGTCTTCCTTCATTGAAACCGAGCCCTGGGGATTTGAGGTTGAGGTAGAACCTTTTTTGAATGCCGTTGTGAGGTTTAAGCTTGATATGCCGCAAGAAGTTGATAATGTTAAGTTTGCATTGAGCTTACTGGAAAAATGCAAGGCGGTTGAGAGGGAAATGGGGCGTGAGGATGAGCCGGAGTATGACTGTGATGGAAAGAGAGTGTATCATTCGAGGGTGATTGACATAGACATCCTGCTTCTGGGAAATCTCAGAATCGAGACTGAAGGTCTGAAGGTGCCGCATCCTTTGATGAATCAGAGAGACTTCGTGATGGTGCCGCTGAGGGAACTGGGAACCGAGGGAGATAATATTATATTTAATTAATTGATATTTAATTTATTATATATTTAATACTATGACACAGGACGAACTGTTCAAAGTGCTTGTCGCACATTGTAAGGAGTACGGGTTCATATTCCCGTCAAGTGAGATTTATGACGGGCTTGGAGCCGTATATGACTACGGTCAGATGGGTGTTGAACTGAAGAACAACATCAAGAGATACTGGTGGGAGGCTATGACAAGGCTGAACGAGAATATCGTCGGCATTGATTCCGCTATTTTCATGCACCCGAGAATCTGGGAGGCCTCAGGCCACGTGAGTGCATTCAACGACCCTCTGATTGACAACAAGGATTCCAAGAAAAGGTACAGGGCTGACGTACTGATTGAGGATTTCATCGGCAAACTCGAGGACAAGATCCGTAAGGATGTGGAGAAGGGAAAGAAGAAATTCGGGGATGCTTTCGATGAGGAGAAATTCATCGAGACCAATCCTAACTGCATCCGCAACAATGCCAAGATAGCCGAGGTGAAGAAGAGGATGGCGGATGCCTTGAATGCGAATGACCTTGAGGCTCTGAGGCAGATTATCATTGACTGTGAGATTGTCTGCCCTATTTCAGGGACAAAGAACTGGACGGAGGTGCGTCAGTTCAACCTGATGTTCAGCACTTCCGTCGGTTCGACTTCCGAAGGTGCAAGTACGATTTACCTGCGTCCGGAGACTGCACAGGGTATTTTCGTGAATTATCTGAATGTGCAGAAGACAGGCCGTATGAAGATTCCTTTCGGTATTGCACAGATTGGAAAGGCCTTCAGGAATGAGATTGTGGCTCGTCAGTTCATCTTCAGGATGAGGGAGTTCGAGCAGATGGAGATGCAGTTCTTCATCAAGCCGGGCACTGAACTCGACTGGTTTGCAAAATGGAAACAGAACCGTCTGGCCTGGCACAAGGCTCTCGGAATGGGTGATGAAAACTACCGTTTCCACGATCACGAAAAGCTTGCCCATTATGCCAATGCTGCAACAGACATCGAGTTCCGCTTCCCGTTCGGATTCAAGGAACTGGAGGGAATACATTCAAGGACTAATTTCGACCTCGGAAACCATCAGAAGTTCTCCGGAAAGAAAATCGAGTACTTCGATCCTGAAATAGGGGAGAGCTACACTCCGTTCGTTGTGGAGACTTCCATCGGAGTTGACCGTATGGTGCTTGCAGTGCTTTCACACGCCTACAAGGAGGAGCAGCTTGAGAATGGTGAATCGAGGGTTGTGCTCGGTATTCCTGCTCCTCTTGCTCCTGTGAAGGTTGCAGTGATGCCGCTTGTGAAGAACAATCAGGAGTTGGTTGACCTTGCCCAGAAGATTATGGATGACCTCAAGTACGACTACAACTGCCAGTACGATGAGAAGGATTCCATCGGAAAGAGATACCGCCGTCAGGATGCCATCGGAACTCCTTTCTGCGTGACTGTTGACCATGATTCGCTTCAGGATGGTTGCGTGACTGTCCGTCACCGTGACAGTATGGCTCAGGAGAGGGTGAGGATTGAGGACCTTAACGCTGTAATCGGCAAGGAGGTCAATCTTTCAAATATCCTCCGGAAACTTTAGGCCTGTTAAGCGCAATCCATGAACAGAATAAGGACAATATTCAATTTCTACATCGAAGGTTTCAGGAATATGACCTGGGGACGTCCCCTATGGATAGTCATATTCCTGAAACTGTTCATTTTGTTTTTTGTTCTGAGACTGTTCTTTTTCAAGCCTGTGCTTTCGGGAAAGACCGAGAGTGAAAAAAGTGATTTTGTCGGAGGTTCACTCGTCGAAAGAATAGACGAGTGAGTCTCCTTTTTATAACCAAATATTAACACTATGATTGATAGCGCATTGATTGGCTGGTCAAGAGCCCAGTTCGCCCTGACAGCCGCCTATCACTGGATTTTTGTTCCGCTTACTCTAGGACTGGCGGTGATTATGGCAGTGATGGAGACAATCTACTTTGTCAAGAAAGACGAATTCTGGAAGAAGACCGCCCAGTTCTGGATGAAACTCTTCGGAATCAATTTCGCTGTGGGAATTGCCACGGGTCTCATTCTTGAGTTCGAGTTCGGAACGAACTGGAGCAATTATTCCTGGTTTGTAGGAGACATTTTCGGTGCTCCGCTTGCCATTGAGGGTATCCTGGCCTTCTTTATGGAGGCTACGTTCGTCGCCGTGATGTTCTTCGGATGGAACAAGGTCAGCAGGGGCTTCCACCTGGCTTCCACCTGGCTCACTGGAATAGGAGCAGCCATTTCCGCTTTCTGGATTCTTGTGGCGAACGGCTGGATGCAGCATCCTGTGGGAATGGAGTTCAATCCGGACACGGTCCGCAATGAGATGGTGGATTTCTGGGCTGTGGCTCTCAATCCGGTTGCCATCGTGAAATTCTTCCATTCGGTGCTGAGCGGCTGGATGACAGGATCGATTTTCACTATTGGAGTGGCCTGCTGGTATCTGCTTCGGGGACGTGAGACGAAATTCGCCCTTGCCAGCATCAAGGTAGCCTCGATTGTGGGTATTGTCGGAACCCTCGCTGTGATG
>CAMEBJ010000043.1 GCA_945912085.1 uncultured Bacteroidales bacterium
AACGGCCCGGCTCCACATGGACCTGCTGGTCAGGTCTGCGGACCAGTTTCTCCGAGATGATCCTGAACCAGTTCCGGAAATCCGGAACAGGGCAGCCGTCAGGGTCGTCATAATCCACTCCCAGACCGCCTCCGAGATTGATGTTCTTCACCTCCAGGCCTCTGGACTCAAACCAGGAAACAATCTGCGCAGCCCTCTCACATTCAAGGGAATAGACCGGCTCCACATCCGTTATCTGAGAACCGATGTGAAAATGAAGCCCAGTGAAATCCACATTGGGACACCTCCCGAGCATGCTGACAAGAGCCTCGAACTCGTGAGGGGATATTCCGAACTTGTTCTCACAGGTCCCAGTGGTGATGTAGGCGTGGGTGTGGGCATCTATGTCGGGATTGATGCGGACACTTACCCTTGCACGAAGCCCCAGACGGGAGGCCATTGCATTGAGAATGAATATTTCCTGAAGCGACTCGCAGTTGAACATTCCGATTCCGGCCTTCAGGGCGTCATATATTTCCCTGTCGGTCTTACCCACCCCGGCAAAGACGATGTCTTCCGGAGAGAAACCGCATTCCAGCGAACGCGCAACTTCATTTCCACTGACGCAGTCAGCACCCAGACCACAGGAACTGATATATTCCAGAATCCTCCGCTCGACATTCGCCTTGACGGCATAATGAGCTTTGACTCCATATTTCTCCGACATCACAACTACCTGTCCCACAGTCTCTCGGAGTATGTCCATATCATAAAACCAGAAGGGAGTCCCCACCTTGTCAAAGAATTCTATGCGGCCAGTGTCAAACATATTTTGAAGTCAAAACAAATAATTGGTCAAAACGGTTGCAAAAATAGGGAAAAATTCGCTAATTTCGCGGCTCTATATAAAATATAGACAAATTAAAGTGTTTTATTAAGTTTGATGAAAATGGAAAAAGGACCTATTTCGCAATTTATTACGCACCATTATCGCCATTTCAACTCTGCCGCCCTCGTTGACGCAGCAAAGGCTTACGACGAGCATATGAACAAAGGCGGAAAGATGATGCTGGCAATGGCAGGTGCAATGAGCACCGCCGAAATCGGACTCTCGCTTGCCGAGATGATTCGTCAGGACAAGATTCAGATTGTCTCCTGTTCTGCAAACAACCTTGAAGAGGACATTATGAACCTCGTGGCTCACAACCACTACTACAGGGTTCCCTACTATAGAGACCTTACCCCTGCACAGGAAAAGGAGTTGCTTGACAATCACTACAACCGTGTGACCGACACCTGCATCCCTGAGGAGGAGGCTTTCCGCCGTCTGGAGAAACACCTCGTTGACATCTGGAAGGAGATGAAGGCAACGGGCGAGAGGCTTTTCCCTTGGGAGGTAATCTACAAGCTCATCCGCAGCGGTGTCCTCGAGCAGTACTACGAGATTGACCCTAAGGACAGCTGGGTTCTGGCAGCCTGCGAGAAAAACATTCCTATTGTGGTTCCTGCCTGGGAGGACTGCACCACCGCAAACATCTTCACAGCACACTGCATCAGGGGAGAATTCGAGACCTCGATGATCAAGAACGGAATCGAGACAATGATTTTCCTCACCGAATGGTACCGCGAGAACTGCGGAGGACAGGGAGTGGGATTCTTCCAGATTGGCGGCGGTACCGCCGGTGACTTCCCGATTTGCGTAGTTCCTATGATGGCTCAGGACCTTGAATGGCCGGATGTTCCGCTCTGGGCATATTTCTGCCAGATTTCGGACTGTACAACTTCCTACGGATCATATTCCGGAGCCGTTCCGAACGAGAAAATCACCTGGGGAAAACTTGATGTGGACACTCCTCGCTTCATTGTGGAGTCAGACGCAACCATCGTTGCCCCTCTGATCTTCTCCTATGTTCTGGGATGGTAACAACCACAGCGAAGCATCAGCTTCACACCAAAAGAGATGGATTTCTTAACCGACCTTACTGACATAAGAACAATTCAATGGCTGGCATGCACGGACTCGTGTATGCTGGCCTTCGTTTTGATGCTGATAAAAGTTCCGCAGACCGAATACTCCCGGAAAATCAGCAATGCCAAGACAACAATCGCAATCTCGTTCCTGCTGTGCTTCTTTATGATGGGGCTGACGCTCCACTACTACGACGCAGTCTGGAACTATGTGCAGTTCTCGTCCTTCACAATGCTGACCGCAGCGATGTTCTCTTCCCTGGCGATGTCCTACTCGATGATCAACCTCCTGGATGACCACAAAATCCCGGCACAGACATTCATTGTCAACACTTTCCTTGCTGCCGTAACCTGCTTTGTGCTTCTGAATTCCTCATTCAGCGACAATGCCCTCCAGAGGAACCTGTCCCTGGCGGTGACCATTCTGGTCTTCATCAGCCAGAGCATCTGGTTCATCATCCTTTTTGACAAGACCTACAAGAAGACCCTCAAGGCCCTCGAGAGTTACTACGATGAGAGCGAGGAGCACAAGGTGAAATGGATCAAGTTCTGTTACATCATTGCGATGCTCACCAATATGTTCCTTCTGGTGTATATGCTACTTCCGAATATGTTCCTGAAGGTTTACATCGTCTGGTACATCATTTTTATGCTCTACTTCACCGTGAACTTCATTTCATTCATCGGAAGCCACAAAATCGTGCTGGATGCCTTCGCGCACAAGGTTCTTTCAGGAGAAAGCATATTTGTGACGAAGAATTCCAAGCAGAAGAGCGCAAAGGAAGAGCTTGAATCCAACAAGAGACTGAGAGACAAGGAGTTCAAGATCCTCCAGGAAAACATTGACAGGTGGGTGGAAGAAAAAAAGTACAGGGAATATGACAAAACCCGTGAGCAGATTGCCCACGAACTTGGTACCACCAGGGATGTGCTTCAGCTCTTCTTCACCACAGTTATCAAGGAAGATTTCAGAAGCTGGAGGACAGCCCTGCGCATCAACGACGCAAAGAGAATGCTGCTCGAGAACAAGGACACCTCAACAAACATCATCGGGGAGACTTGCGGCTTCAGCGACCGTTCCAACTTCCACAGCCAGTTCAGCAAATCCGTAGGATGCTCTCCGAAAAAATGGAGGGAAACCGACGGACATCCCGAACTGCTTTGACAATTGGCGACCACGACAATGAGAATCAAATCTGAATACAGAGATCTTGCCGGTGCCGCAGTCTGGGACATCGTTGTGGAGTATGTAAAGTCGCACGGCTCATTCACTTCCGTCACGGGCATCACCTACAGCGCCACCTTCGTCGGAAGCTGCATCTTCGTCAAGGGAGGCACTCCGGGCACAAAAAGGGCTGTCGAGGGAGAATACCTCACTGGCAAGGACTTTGTCAGGGCCTACGATGCCATCAAGTCGTGGGACTTCATAAATGTCTCTCAGGTAAAGCCATACATCAAACGTCAACAAACTCCGTTCATCGGCCTGCTGGTCAGTGCCGGGATAATGGAGGAAGACACAAAATTATTTGATTGAAAATGAAAAGGAAAATCTTTTTCTGGACCTCAGCCATTCTGGTCCTCATCCTGGCAGGATTTGTTTTCTTCAGGTTCTTCTTCGTCTTCGGAGAAGGCGTAAAGGCCGGAGAGCTTAATTTTGTGGTTTACAAGGGATATGTGTTCAAGACCTACGAAGGCAGGCTCATCCAGGCGGGGTTTCGCGGCAACAATAGCACCAAGACCGGAGCTCCTGCAGTGCAGTCCTACGAATTCGATTTCTCAGTGACCGACAAGGCAATCGCTGATTCCCTGATGAGATGTGCGGGAAAGACCGTGGAGCTGAGTTACAAGGAGTATCTCGGAGTGCTGCCATGGAGGGGAAAACAGAAATATGTGGTTGACGGAATCCTCGCCGTCCACTGACGGGGAACAAATCAGAATTCCATTGGACAATTATGAAAAAAACAGCATTTGTTACGGCAATGCTGGCATTTTCCTATGCCTGCCTTGCCGCGAATTTTTCCGGCAGTTACATTGGTGACGCCATTGCAAACTTTCCGGGAGACACCCTGAAGGTTCGTTCTGCCAACGATGGAGAAAGAATGCTCACTATGAAGGAGACCATTCTTTCCCGTGAGCTCAATCCAAGGACATCCTTCTGGAAATGGGAAAGAAAAGGAAAGGGATATGAACCAGTCCGGGCCGAAAGAAGCGTTCCTTCTGAGCCTTCCGGACTTTTTGCCTTCACGCAGGATGGCGGGTTGTACCTGCATCTGAATGACAGCACCACCGTGCCTGTGGCCCTGCCCGAAAGCGGAGACATAGTTTACGGCAACTACGTGAGCCGCAATGAGTTCGGAATTGAAGACGGAATCTTCTGGTCACCGGACAGCACAAAGATTGCATTCTACAGAAAGGACGAAAGCCGCGTAGCCGACTTCCCTCTGCTTGACATCACGGCCCCACACGGAGTTCTGAAAAGCATAAAATACCCGATGACGGGAACCCCTTCGGAAATTCTGAGGCTCTGCATCTATGACATCGCCACTGCAGACACCCTGCACATCAAGGCAGACGATTTCGGGGCGGACAGGTACCTGACGGGAATAACCTGGGCCCCGGACAGCAGGAGGATTTACGTACAGGTGCTTGACAGGAGCCAGAAACACCTCAGGCTCAATATGTACGACCCATCAGACGGACACCTTGTCAGAACCCTGCTGACCGAGGACAACGACAAATATGTCGAACCGCTCGACCCTCTGTATTTCCTGAAAGGAGACTCCGGGAGATTTCTCTACAGGACGGCCAACAGGGACCTCTGGAGAAACCTCTACCTTTGCGACACCCTCGGGAGCATCAGAAGGCTGACAGCTGTGGATGCAGATGTTAAATATCTCGGAAATGACGGGAAATCAGTCTATTACACCTCAGCCGAGGTGTCCCCTGTCGAGAACCACCTCTTCAGGCAGGACATCCGTTCCGGCCGCAGGACAAGGCTCACCAAGGCATCCGGATGGCACCATATTTCGTTGAGTCCCGACTTCCGCCAGTTCCTCGACATCTGGAGCGATGCGAGGACACCTTACGTTACCGACCAGTGTTCGACCGACGGGAAATCACGCCGCAACCTTGAGCGGGCCGAAGACCCGACCAGTGAATATGCCTATACAGCGATCATTCTCGGAAAGGTCAGGAGCGCGGACGGGAAATACGACAACTACTACCGTCTCGTGCTTCCGAAGGACTTCGACCCGCAGAAGAAATATCCTCTGATTCACTATGTCTATGGCGGGCCACATTCGCAGATGGTCAGGGACACCTGGGGAGCGGAACTCCGCAGGTGGGAGATGTATATGGCCCAGCGGGGGTGGATTGTCTATGTGCAAGACAACAGAGGGACCCAGAACAGGGGCCTTGAGTTCGAGCAGGAGATCCACGGACAATGCGGACAGGCAGAGATGGCAGACCAGATTGCCGGGCTTGGGGAACTGCTGAAGGAGCCGTGGGTTGACCGCGAAAGGGTTGGCATTCACGGCTGGAGCTACGGCGGTTTTATGACGATTTCCCTGCTGACCAATTACCCCGAGATCTACAAGGCTGGGGTTGCAGGAGGGCCTGTGATTGACTGGAAATGGTACGAGGTGATGTACGGAGAAAGGTATATGGGCACGCCGCAGGACAACCCTAAGGGCTATGCTCTGACAAGCCTGATTCCGAAGGCGGCCTCGCTGAGCCGGAAACTCCTCATCTGCCAGGGTGCAGTGGACCCGGTTGTCGTCTGGCAGAACAGCCTGAGTTTCGTCCAGGAATGCATCAACAACAATGTGCAGGTGGATTACTTCCCTTACCCGGTCGCAGAGCACAATATGTTCGGAATGGAGAGGGTGCATCTGATGGACAAGGTCACGGAATACTTCGACACCTGGGTGAAATAGGGTTATATTTAACAATGAAAAGCATATCTGAAATATACAAAATCGGGAAAGGCCCCTCAAGCAGTCACACGATGGGGCCCTACAAGGCGGTGCGTTCATACCTTGAGAACCACCCCGATTCTGATCATCTGAGGGTCGTCCTCTACGGTTCTCTTGCCGCTACCGGCAAGGGCCACCTCACCGACGTGGCCATCCGCGAGGCATACTCTACCTGGAAATGGAGTGAGAAGGACACCATCGACAACAACGAGAAACGGCACGGTGACATCGACATCGAATGGAGGCCGAAAGAATATCTCCCGTTCCACCAGAATGCGATGAAAATTGCCTCGGTCAATCACGACGGGGACATCTACGACAACTGGACATACTACAGCATAGGAGGCGGAGACATAATCTGTATGGAACATCCCCTCCCCGACGAGTCCGAAGACTATTACGACTTGCACAACCTGACGGAAATCCTGGACTGGTGCAATTCCAACGGAAAGGAGTTCTGGGAATATGTGGATGCGCACGAGGGAGTTAGGCCGGGATTCTGGGAGCATCTGGAACTGGTCTGGAGGGTGATGTGCGAGGCTGTCGAGAGGGGAATTGATCAGGAGGGAGCCCTTCCGGGCCCGTTGCATCTGAGGAGGAAGGCCTCCAGCTATTTCATCAGGGCCGAGGGCTACAAGGACGTGCTCAGGACAAGAGGGTTGATTTTCTCCTACGCCCTTGCGGTGAGCGAGGAAAATGCCTGCGGAGGGACAATAGTGACTGCCCCGACCTGCGGTTCCTGCGGAGTACTTCCGGGAGTACTCTACCATCTGAAGAATGTCTATGGGTTCAGCGACAAGAGGATTGTCCGTTCACTTGCCACGGCGGGGATTATCGGGAATGTCGTAAAGCAGAACGCTTCGGTTTCAGGTGCGGAAGTAGGCTGTCAGGGAGAAGTCGGAGTGGCCTGCGCAATGGCAGCCGCAGCCGCCACCCAGCTGATGGGCGGTAGTCCGTCCCAGATTGAATATGCGGCGGAGATGGGTCTGGAACACCATCTGGGGCTTACCTGTGACCCTGTCTGCGGCCTCGTGCAGATTCCCTGCATAGAAAGGAATGCCTACGCGGCTGCAAGGGCCCTTGATGCGAGCATCTATGCCCTCTACACCGACGGCCGCCACAGGGTGTCTTTCGACCAGGTGGTCAATGTGATGAAACAGACAGGAAAAGACCTCCCGTCAGTTTACAAGGAAACCGCAGAGGGAGGTCTTGCCAAAATTCTTGGGGAATAAGCTACCGGGCAGCCTCAAACCTGGCAGTGGAGGCAGCCGCCTTCCCCGCAGCACGCGCGAAATCCTCGGATGAATCGGCGTAGAGAATCCCTCGGGAAGAATTGATCAGCAGCCCGCCGAACTCATTGGAACCATTGGCGATGACTTCCTCCGCACTTCCGCCCTGGGCTCCCACTCCGGGAACCAGCAGGAAATTTTCAGGACAGAACGACCTGATTTCCTGCAGCTTGTCTGCCTTGGTGGCACCCACGACAAACATCATATTGTCGGGAGTTGAAATCGACATCATCTCCTCCATCACAGCCCTGTAAAGAGGCTTCCCGTCCTTGTGTGCCATCTGGAACTGCGCCGCCGACGGATTGGATGTCAGGGCAAGGACTATTGCCCAGCGATCCTTGTAGGCCAGGAAAGGGGTGACGCTGTCGGCACCCATATAAGGGGCCACTGTCACGGCATCGAAGTCCATAGTCTCGAAGAATGTCTTTGCATACATCCTTGCGGTGTTTCCGATGTCTCCCCTCTTGGCATCGGCAATGAGGAAAATCTCAGGATAATTCAATCGGATGTACTCAACCGTAGCCTCCAATGCGCGCAGACCATCGGTGCCATAGCATTCGTAGAATGCAAGGTTTGGTTTGTAGGCCACGCAATGCTCTGCAGTGGCGTCAATTATGGCCTTGTTGAATTCGATTATGGAACGGGCACGCCCCTTGAACAGGCGTCCCAAAACCGCAATCTCCCCCTTTGAGGCCAGGGCCTGGATGTGAGGGGGCATTTTTTCAAAATCCACGTCGAGGCCCACGCAGAGGACTGTGCCTTTGGCCTTGATTTGTCCGTATAGCTGTTGTCTGTTCATTATAGAGATGAAATTTAACGGTAATACTGGTAGAAAAGCGCGATGGATTCCATTCCGGCAAAGAGCTGCTTCAGAAGATAACTCTCATTCGGGGAGTGAATGGTGTCCCTTTCGAGTCCGAATCCCATCAGAAGAGGGTCGATTCCCAGAATCCTCTGGAGGTCAGCCAGAATCGGGATGCTTCCGCCTCCCCTGCTCGGCACGGGCTCGATGCCGTACACCTCGGTCATCGCTCTGGATGCCGCCTGGTAGGCCTTCGAAGAAATCGGAATCAGGAAGCCGTCTCCCCCGTGATGAGGGGTAACCTCAACTTTGACGCAGGCTGGAGCAATCGCCTTGAAATGCTCGCAGAAAAGGCGGCTTATTGTCGCGCTGTCCTGGTTCGGAACCAGCCTCATAGAGATTTTCGCGTGAGCCTCCGATGGCAGGACGGTCTTGGCGCCTTCCCCGGTGAATCCGCCCCAGATTCCGTTCACGTCAAGACACGGGCGGATACCTGTCCTCTCAAGTGTAGTGTATCCTTTCTCTCCGCGCACATCGTCGATGTCAAGGAACTTCTTGTACTCCTGAAGGTCGAACGGAGCACGGGCAAG
>CAMEBJ010000044.1 GCA_945912085.1 uncultured Bacteroidales bacterium
CGAGATTGTCAAGAAACAGACGGCTGTTTTCCCCTTCATTCGTAAGACTTCCGGAAGCAAGACGAATTTTTGTATCTTTAGTGACAGGATTGTCTTTTGTACCTGTGATGAACACCAAAAATCCGGATTCATTCCAGATGGAGTTTGGATATCCGGGACCGTTTGCATCATATCCCGAAGCAGTCAAATTGATTGACGTGGAATTAAGATTGTCACGTATGACTCCGCCTCCGATGACTTCCAAGGAGAATTTTCCTGAATCCTTTTTACCCTCTGCATCCGTATATGCAACAGCATTGAAACTGACCATCAGAAGGGAGTCTCCCTCGAAGTTGTCCTCCTGCCACGTCGTAATTTCGGCACCGTGTCCCATGCCGTCTCCCAGTTTCACGAAGCCGCTTTTTCCGTAAAGGCAGGATTTCCCTGCTGAAACGGAAGGATCAGAAGTAAATTTGTAAGTATCCCTGACAGTCGCGCTCCATTCGTCAAACGCCCTTTCACCTATCTCGTTGAGAGGGTCAGGATACCCATAGACCAAATTGGAGAAGTCGCAGAACAATCTGGTTGAAAGTCCCTGGCTTACCCTAATGTAAACCGCATAGTTGACAGAAGGACATGAAAGCAGAAGAGTTCCGGTTCTCCTCCCGTAACAAGCCCGTGTGTCAAGTCTGCTAGCCTCGAATGTCAATTTGGTGACAAAAGGATTTGAAGAAACGGTCTCACAACCCGTAACCCTGGCCCAAGGAGTGAACAGGGCATCCTGCCAGGCTACATTGAACTCCACATTGGATTTCACAAAAATTGTGTTTTCTCCTCCCCTGACATCGATTCCTATGGAAGAGACCGGAGTTTTCTGAGGGTTCTCAAGATCCTCCATCGAAGTATATACCTCTATAAACTGCGGACGTTTTCTGTTTGGATCTTCTTTCCGGCAGGACAAAAGGAAGATGCACGAAAAAGCCGCTAACAGCAGAAAGAATTTTTTTAGAGTCATAAACGGTTAGTTTTAAAACACCATATTTAGTGCTACCCCAAAGTTATCACGGTTAGAAAATGATAACAAGACGTCTATTGCCGAATATGAATAAATATAAGAGATTAATTAAATATAAAATATTGATTCCTATCTAATTAATCTCAATATCCAATAATGAAAAATATGAATTTTCAATAGATGTCCATCACTCTCTTCTCAAACTCTTCTGGGTTTGTGACAGCCCAGTGCCGCATGTTGTAACGGTAGGAATAGACCGTGTTCAGAGAACAGTTTAGAAATTTTGCAATCTGTCCGCTTTTGGAGAATCCGAGCCTGAGAGCGGCAAGAATCCTCAATTCAGTCGGCATGGTGCCATCGGAATTCAGTGCCATCCTGTTTTCCTGAATCAGAAGTTCATTCACCTTCTCCACAAAATCCGGATAAATTCCAAGGAAAGTCTCGTCGAAGGTCCTGTACAGTTTCTCATACTCCTCCGAATGGGACATCGGCTTTCTGATCATGTTGATGACGGCCTCTGTGCCGGAAGACTTGTAGGCGACACGCATATCATGACGAAAGACTTCCACCCTGCCAAGATACTCCACTGCAAGCACCATATAATTGAACAGGAAGGAATCCTTGATTTTGTTCAGTTCGAATATTTTGTTGTATGCCTGGTTGAGTTTCTTCACCTGCATGAAGTTGAGTCCCAACAGGACGAGAATTATCAGAAGGAGGGCTGTCAGTCCCAATGTAACTATTACACTCAGACGGTGACGGGTCTTGTACTCATATTCAACCGCTGCGAAGATTGCATCCTGCATCTTCAGGGATTTGTTGATTCTGGACGGATAATTCAGCATAGTCGCATCATCTGCCACAATTCTGATGTATTTTGAAGCCTTGTCATTTTCTTTTTCCTCGTAAAGGGCCATTGTAAGGTCATACAATGAAAGATAAGCCTTTACCGGAGCTTTAAGATCGTTGATAGAAGCTTCTGCAAGCCAGTATTTGTACTGATTCCTGTCTCCGGTCCTGTAATACTGTCTGGCAATTTCGTAAGAGCAGTAAGACCTCCTGTGTGCATCATCGGAGAGGGCGTATGACTTTTTGATTGTGTCAATGGCCTCTTCCGGCTTTCCTTCGAGGGCAAGTATGTTTCCTTTTATAAAATACAGAATCTCCTCACTATGGCAGTCCAATGTGTATAGACTTCTGTAATTGGAAAGAATCATCTCATCATAGTATCCAGAATATGGAGGGTCTATGCCGCTTTCCTCCATTCCCCTGTAGTAGGAATTCAGAAGATAGTACCAGTCCGTCTTCATCCTGTCGGTGAACCCTGTGGTGTCTATGCTGGAGATAATCTGGCCTGCCTCCTTGAACATGCACTTTCTCACATTGTAGATGGCAAGATGCTTCTTGTTCAGCAACTCCCTCCTTGGGGTGAGGTTCTTAATCCTGTGCATCTTCTTTATGTAAATATAGGCGGAATCTATGTCGTAGGTAAGATAATCAAGCGTTATCAAGTTGTAGATATACCATTTCTCCATGTCTCCCTGGACTGAATCAGCCTGATGCTTGAGTTTGTCCATTATAAGGTTGAACTGTTTCTGGTAAGATGCCCTTTCGGCAATGACCAAGTCCAGTTCACGGAATTTTTCGTCCAGTTCTGTGTGCCTGCATGAGGCCACGGTACACAAAAGGATTGGTATGACAAATATTTTTCTCATAGAATTTTTGAAGTTTCCCTATGGATGCCAAATTAGTGTTTTTTGTGCCCAAAGCCAAACATCCGTGGCTAAATTTTAATTACACAGTGCGTAAATAAAGCGACTTCATACTTAATGTGTACGAGTTGGCCCGATCCGCCGGGCAGTTCTAATACAAAAAAACCACCCAGTCCGAAACGGATTGAGAGTGGTTCACAAATTTTCGGTGAAACCCCTTAAAAGCCTTTATTCCAGTTTGCGGGCACCGTCGCTTATGACAACATCAATCACGACCGGTTCGTGGCCGTATTTGGCCGCAAATGCCTCTTTTGCCTTTGCTATGAAGCCTTCGTAGAGTTCTTCCTTGACGAGGTTGATGGTGCAGCCGCCGAAGCCGCCGCCCATTATGCGGGAACCGGTCACGCCGCATTCCTTTGCGACAGTGGCAAGGAAGTCAAGCTCCTCGCAGGAAACCTCGTAATCCTTGGACATTCCCCAGTGAGTTTCATACATACGTGCTCCAACTGTCTCGTAATCGCCCTTCTGGAGAGCGTCGCAGACATCCAAGACGCGTTGTTCCTCGCCAATCACGTAACGGGCCCTCATATAGTCCTCTTCAGAAATCCGGTCCTTGATTGCATCAAGCTGCTCCATTGTGGCTCCGCGCAGGAACTCCTGGCCGAGAACCTTTGCAACCCTCTCGCAGGAAGCCCTTCTGTCATTGTAAGGAGAGCCCACGAGTTCGTGTTTTACCTTTGAGTTGAGAAGAACGAGCTTGTAGCCGTACTTGCCAGGATCGAACGGGAAATACTCGAATTCCATCGAACGGCAGTCAAGTCTCATCAGGTTGCCCTTCTTGCCGAAAACGGAAGCGAACTGGTCCATAATTCCGCAGTTGACGCCGCAGTAGTTGTGCTCGGTGCTCTGTCCTATTCTTGCAAGCTCAAACTTGTCGATTCCAAGGTCGAAAAGATAGTTCAATGCAAAAGCGAAAGTGCTCTCCAACGCCGCAGAAGACGACATACCTGCTCCCAGAGGAACATCACCTGCAAAAACAGTGTTGAAACCTGCAATCTTACCTCCCCTCTTGATGATTTCACGGCAGACTCCGAAGACATACCTTGCCCAGCTCTGAGCCGGAGCATCCTCCTCATTGAGACCGAACTCGCAATACTCATCAAGGTCAAGGGCAAAAGCGCGAACCTTGCCTGTCCCGTTCAACTTTATTTCGGCAATAATTCCCTTGTCGATTGCTCCAGGGAAAACGAAACCTCCATTGTAGTCAGTGTGTTCACCAATCAGATTGATTCGTCCTGCGGACGCAAAAAAATCACCCTCTTCATTGAACAGGGTTCTGAATTTCTCAGCGATTCTGTTTTTCATAAAAAATATCGGTTATTGTTGTTTTTCCGTGTCAAAAAATTTTTTGCGACTCCAAATATATCAATTAAAGCCATATTTAACAAAAAAATCATTTCAGTAATTAAGGACCACAGGGCAATGATCGCTCACTCCTCCGGCGTAACGCGGTCCGACATAGGTTCTTAAAGGTTTCTCCCCTCCGTGCTTGCGGTCAGGTGTCATCAGAAAAGGCGGCCGGAGTATCTCCATTGAGCATTCCGAAGCCATCTCGCACGGAACAAAGAACATATCGATCAGTTCCCAGCGTCCCTCAAACCTGATTGTACCCCGGTCGCGAAACTTCCTGTCAGAAGCCATATTCACCATCCCGGCGCGTTCCATCATCCCTGTCACAGGACTTTCGGGACCATCATTAAAATCCCCCATCGCCACCACGACGGATGAAGGGTCGCAGAGACGCAATGAATCACAAATGTCCCTGAGCCGCGAGGCGGCAGCCATTCTCCCGGGAAGTGAATTCTTCACTCCACCGTATTTCGAAGGATGATGATTGACGAGATAATGATATATAGAACCGTCTGAGGTGCGTCTGAGTGTAACAAGAAGAATATCCCTCGTCTTCAGACATATTCCCGAAGTGTCAAGAATATGAAAAGGTTTTGAATCTTCAAGAACATATAAATCAGACCTGTATATGAGAGCAACGTCAATGCCTCTGGGGTCAGGAGATTCGTGGTGAACATAACAGTAAGGAGTCTTGTCAAGGATGGTGGATTTCAGGATTGAACGCACTGCGAAGGCATTCTCCACCTCGGCGAAGCCTATTACATCAGGAAGGGAACCGTAAACCCCGGAAGTCCAGAGAACGGTTTTGGCGATGGCGTCACATTTGGTGTAAAACCGGTTTTTTGTCCAATGTCTCTGTCCCGAAGGGGAAAATTCGGCGTCTGAAGCACTTGAACCGTCATCCCTGAAGTCAAAGAAATTCTCCAGATTCCAGAACATCACAAGGATGATTGGAAGGACGAGAAATATATGTCTGATATTCATAAGCATATATATTTTAATTTTTCGTACCTTTGCCGCCTGATTAATCAAAAACACGTCGAAATGTCATTGAAATGCGGTATAGTAGGACTTCCGAACGTCGGTAAATCCACTCTTTTCAACTGTATCAGCTCCGGCAAGGCCCAGAGCGCAAACTTTCCTTTCTGCACAATTGAGCCGAATGTCGGTTCTACAATAGTTCCGGACAGGAGACTCGAGGAACTCGAGAAACTCTGCAATCCGAAAAGGGTCGTGCCCGCAACTGTCGAGATTGTCGACATCGCCGGCCTTGTGAAGGGAGCGAGCCGTGGAGAAGGACTCGGCAACCAGTTCCTTGCCAACATCAGGGAGACAGATGCCATCCTGCACGTGCTCAGATGCTTTGACGACCCGAACATTGTTCACGTCGACGGCAGCGTCAATCCTGTCAGGGACAAGGAAGTAATCGACCTGGAACTCCAGCTCAAGGATCTGGAGACAGTGGAAAACCGCCTTGCCAAAGTCCAGAAACAGGCCATGGCTGGGGGTGACAAATCAGCCAAAAGGCTGCTGGAACTTCTGCTCAGGTACAAGGAAGTGCTGGAGCAGGGCAAATCCTGCCGAAGCGTCCATCTTGACAATCCGGAGGACATCCAGCTGGCAAGGGAACTGTTCCTGCTGACCAACAAGCCGATTATGTACGTCTGCAATGTGGACGAAGCATCGGCTGCAAACGGCAATGCCTACGTCGAGCAGGTCAGGGAGGCTGTCAGGGACGAGAATGCGGAAATACTCATCATTGCGGCAAGAACCGAGGCTGAGATAGCCGAATTCGAGACCTACGAGGAAAGGCAGATGTTCCTTGAGGAAATGGGCCTTGAGGAGTCCGGAGTGGTGAGACTCATCCAGAAGGCCTACTCCCTGCTGAACCTTCAGACATTCTTCACAGCCGGAGCTGACGAATGCCGTGCCTGGACAATAAACAAGGGAGACAAGGCCCCGAAAGCCGCAGGCGTCATCCACACGGATTTCGAGAAGGGCTTCATCAGGGCTGAAGTCATCAAATACAACGATTTCATAGAGCTCAAATCAGAGGCAGCCTGCCGTGCCGCCGGTAAACTTGGCATTGAGGGAAAGGACTATGTCGTTCAGGATGGCGACATTATGCATTTCCTCTTCAATGTCTAGATTCCCTTAGTCAAGCCGGGAACGACAAAGTAAAAACAAAAAAACCGTGTACAGAAATTTGTACACGGTTTTTTTGTTAACCTTTAGTATTGATAAATTAAATATAAAGAGTGAGTTCAAGGCGCAGGTTGAAGTTAAATACCGCAGCAACCTGATGGTTGTGAGGATTTTAACGAGACCTGTAACGCAGAAATCGCCTTTAGATTTAATTTATCTATTAATAGAAGCGGGCGCGATTATCAACCACCACATCATTATCCATCATAGCCGGCAGCAGCATATTAAGGCTGTACTGCGACATCTGTGAACTGCGAAGCTTGGCATCATCCTCAGTGAAGAAAGAGCCTGTGTCGTGGTCGGTAACCTTGTAAACATACACTCCGTAGGATCCTGCGAGAGGAGCATTGATGACACCCGGCTCGGCAACTGAAACGGCACCGATGAACTTAGGGTCAAGACCCTGTGAGGTCAGTGAAGCGAAAGTGATGTTCTCTTTAGTGCTTACAGTGGTTCCAAGAGCCTCAGCAATTGCCTGCATACTTCCAAGACCTTCAATCTTGGCTGCTATGTCAGCTGCCTTCTTGACTCCAGCCTTCTCCATGTAAAGCATATTCTTGATTGAAGGAGCGACAGTCTCTACAGGAGTGTAACCCTCCTTGTGAATATCCTTGAGGGCAACGACGAAGAAATAGTTGCTGCCGACTGTAATGATGTCGGACACCTTGCCTTTCTTTGCCTCGAAAGCCCAGCGGGTAATCTCCTTGGTGTGATCGATGGAACCAAGACGGGAGTTGCTCTCAAGCATATTGTTCACAGGATGTGCATAGAGTCCCAGGGTGTCAACCGCAGCCTTGAATGTCTCATACTTGCCAGCTGACTTGGATGCAAGGATGTTTGCCTGTGAATAATAGTCGTTGTAAGTTGATTTTGAAGGGTTGATTTCCTTCTTGAAGATTGCAACCTTCTTCTTCTCAATAGGTTTTGTCCTTTCAGTCACCTCAACTATGTGCTTCCCGTACTGTGTGTCGAGGGTGAAGATTGTGTTCTGCTTTGCAGTCATCACCGACTCCATTCCCGGAATCATATAAGTCTGGGTCATCCAGCCGATGTCACCCCTCTGAGGTACGTTAGGGTTGTTGTCAGCCGAATAGAGGGCTGCAACATTGGCGAAAGTGTCCTTCTTGTTTTTCAAAACAGTCACAAGGCTGTCTGCAAGGCTCTCGTCAGCACCCTGGAGCAGGATGTGCCTTACATAGACTGAATCAGGAATGTTCTGAACATCAAGAATCCTGGCAGCATAGAAGACATTGTCCTCCTTGTAGAGAGGTGAAACAGTCTCCTTTGAGTCACCGAACACGAAATCGTTCACATTGCGTGACACAGTGTTGAGTTCACCTGCCTTGTAGTAGTAGTCTGAATACTGGTTGTCTGAGTTCTTCAGAAGGAAACTCTTGACATTCTGCTCGGTTGCAAACTCCGAATGAAGTTCATTAGCCTTCACAGTTGCCTCAGCGATGTCCTCTGCAGAAGGTTTCACCTCAAACACGACATATTCGATGTCACGGCTTGCCTGCTGCTTGTAGAATTTCTTGTGACTCTTGTAGTAATCCCTGATTTCCCTGTCGCTGACCACCACTGTCGAATCCTGGGCATAACCGAAAGGAACCATAACGAATTCCACGTCGGTAGTGGCATTGTTCTCCTCCATCTGCCTTTCAAGCATAAGAGGGCTGGTCAGGTCACTCTGAGTGAAAAGAGAGCCGTACTTTGCATAGAACTGCTGCGTGTAAACAGTGCTCTGGAGGTAATCCCAGTAAAGCTTGAGATTTCCTGACTCGTCACTTTGCACATTGTGTACGAGGTCGCTCACCCTTTCCTTTGAGAAGTTTCCGTTCTCATCAAGGAAGACAGGGTTCTGTGCCATAATCGGAGAAAGCATATCTCCGGTTGTGAGGGCCAGCATCTCTGAGTCTCCAACCTCTATTCCTGCTGCACGTGCAGTTTTCACGAAAAGGAACTTGTCAACAAGGGCCTGCCAGGCAGAATTCCTGATAACTTCCTGCTGCTGTTCGCTTCCAGCTGCTCCTCCAGTGATAATTTCATTGATAGTTGTCATTTTCTCCACGTCCTGCTGGAACTCCTGGTAAGAAATTGATTTACCGTTGATTTTACCAACATCATACTTTGAAGACATCGATGAGGACAAATTCTGGAGAGTAGTCGGATCAATAATGAATGACAACAGCGACAAAGCGATGAACACCGTTATCAAAATGCCGAACTTCACGCGAATTTTTCCAAGAACCGCCATTTTTATGA
>CAMEBJ010000045.1 GCA_945912085.1 uncultured Bacteroidales bacterium
GGCATTCAACGGTGCTGCTGACAAGGGTCTGGCCATCCTGTCCTGCGAGCTGATCATATCGGAGATGTAGCCGCTCTGCTCCGCACCCAGGAGATTTCCTGCACCTCTTATGTCAAGGTCCTGCATTGCTATGTTGAATCCGCTTCCAAGGTCGGAGAACGCCTCGATGGCCTTCAGTCTCCTTCTGGCATCGTCAGTAATCGAAACCAGAGGAGGCACGATAAGATAGCAGAATGCCCTCTTGTTAGACCTTCCCACCCTGCCCCTGAGCTGATGCAGGTCACTCAAGCCTATGTTCTGAGCCTGATTGATGATTATGGTGTTGGCATTCGGGATGTCAAGGCCGTTCTCAATGATGGTAGTGCACAGAAGCATGTCATAGTCTCCGTCCATAAAGTCCAGAATCTTGTTCTCCAGTTCCTTAGCCTCCATCTGACCGTGAGCCACGCAGATTCTCATATCCGGAATCATCCTCTGGAGAATGTCACAGATGGAAGGCAGTTCCTCCACCCTGTTGTGCACGAAGAACACCTGCCCTCCCCTGTCGAGTTCGTAATTGATGATGTTCCTGACGGTGTCCTGTTCGAAAAGCATTATCTCGGTCTGCACCGGAATCCTGTTTGGCGGAGGTGTATTGATGATTGAAAGGTCCCTTGCACCCAGAAGAGAAAACTGCAGAGTCCTCGGAATCGGTGTTGCGGTCAGGGTAAGGGTGTCAACCGACAGTTTCAGCTGTCTGAGCTTTTCCTTTGCACTCACTCCGAACTTCTGCTCCTCATCAATTACCAGCAATCCCAAATCCTTGAAATCGAATCCTTTGCCAAGAAGCTTGTGGGTACCTATCACGATGTCGAGACGGCCGTTCTTCAATCTCTCCTGGATGTCGGAAATTTCCTTGGCCGTACGCAGTCTGCTCACAAAGTCGATGTTGCAGGGAAAATCCTTCAGACGGTTCTTGAAAGTGTTGTAATGCTGGAGAGCAAGGATGGTGGTCGGCACCAGAACTGCCACCTGCTTGCTGTCAGCAACCGCCTTGAAAGCCGCCCTGATTGCAACCTCCGTCTTTCCGAATCCGACATCGCCGCAGACAAGACGGTCCATCGGGCAACTGTCCTCCATATCTCTCTTGACAGCAGCCACTGCCTTCTCCTGGTCAGGAGTGTCCTCATACATAAAGGATGACTCCAGTTCAGTCTGGAGATAAGTGTCGGCAGAAAAGGCAAATCCTTTCGCAGCCTTCCTCTTGGCATATAGCTGGATGAGTTCCTTGGCAATGTCCTTGACCTTGGACTTGGCACTGCTCTTGAGATTCTGCCAGGCCTTCGAACCAAGTTTGTTTATCTTAGGCGGCTCGGAATCCTTCGAGCGGTACCTTGAAATCTTGTGAAGGGCGTGCACGGAGACGAAAACCACGTCATTGTCCTTGTAGATGAGCTTCACAACCTCATTAACCCTTCCCTTGTCGTCACGGATTTTTACAAGTCCCCCGAAAATCCCGACTCCATGATTGATATGCACGATGTAATCCCCGATGTTGAATGCTGCCAGGTCATTGATAGTCAGCTGTTCACTTCTCTCAACCGTCCTTCTGAGGGCCACCCTGTGGAAACGGTCGAAAATCTCGTGGTCTGAATAGCAGCAGACCTTGTCATCATTGTCAATGAACCCGCTGTGTATATTCATACTTGAGCGGAACTCCGGCATTATTCCCCCGTTCTGAGACAGGATTGAGCGCATCCTTTCAAGCTGCGACTCCTTTTCCCCGAAGATAATGACCCTGTACCCGTTTTCAAGACGGTTCCTGATGTCCTCAGTCAGCAGTTCGAAATTCTTGTTGAACACAGGCTGCGGAACAATGTCGAATTTCACAGCATTCTCCTGCGGACACCCCAGAGGAACATCCAGATATACCCTCCTGAATTTCTCAAGCCCCCTGACAAAAGCCTCATTCTTGTACACATCCGAAGAATCCATCCACACAAGGCAGTTCTCCGGAAGCACGTCCGTCACCGGCACCATCCTGAGGGTTTCTGACCCCGAAACCACGTCCGGGTAGATGTCAACGCTCTTCTCGTTTCTGACCGACAGCTGGGTATTCGCGTCGAAGACACCGATTGAATCAATCTCGTCACCGAAAAGCGAAATTCGGAAAGGGTTGTTGAAGGAATAGGAAAATATGTCAACAATACCTCCCCTGAGAGCAAACTGCCCAGGTTCCGAGACGAAATCCACCTTCTCGAAACCGTTCTCAAAAAGAATCTCCCCGATTCTGTCCCTGCTGATTTCCTCTCCAACCGTCAGTTTAAGAAGAGACTTCCTGAATGACTCCCTGTCCGGCACCTCCTCTGCAAGAGCCTGGGGATAGGAAACCACAAAAAGCGGCTTTTCAGATGCATCTCCCCTGACAATACTGTCAAGGGCAGATGTCCTCTGCACCCTCAGCGTAGCCCTGTAATTGCTCCTCTCCAGATTCTTCCCGGTTCCCGTCAAAAAAAAGACCCTGTCTCCCTCAACAAGATTGTAAAGATCTGCTGCACAATACTCTGCACTCTCCTTGTCAGGCAGCACCACAAGATGAATCCCGTTCCTGGCGACCTGAGTGAGCACGAACCAGCGTGCAGAAAGGAAAAGACCGCTGCAGAAGACAGACGAAGATGATGAAGATTTGACGGAAAGTTCCTTTGTTTTTTGTGAACTTATCAACATTTACCTCTAAATTTCTGTTAATAACCTATTGAAAACACTGTTAAAAACATTTGAAAACTAAATTATGACCTGAACAAAATCCGCATACCGGAAGTCTGAAAATAAAATGCAACAGGATCGGGAAATTTTTTCCAAAAAAAGGCCAAATGGGTTCTCAACCATTTACGGTATATCTAACATATTGATATTCAGTATACATCTAATACTTATCAACATTTCAACAACAGTATATAAAACAAGACTTATTAAAAAATAAATTATATTTGTATTTGTAATTTTTTGATAATGTTATGGCGGAAGCGTTCGACCCTCACAGAATCGAGGGCAAAGATAAGGATTTGGACGGAATAATCAGGCCGCAGGACCTTAATGAATTCACCGGACAGGACAAGATAATCTCGAACCTCAAGATTTTCGTGCAGGCCGCGAAAATGAGAGGGGAGTCCCTTGACCACGTCCTTTTCCACGGTCCTCCCGGACTTGGCAAGACCACATTGGCACACATCATAGCCAATGAACTGGGAGTCAATATGAAAATTACTTCCGGCCCCGTCCTGGACAAACCCGGAGACCTGGCCGGTCTGCTGACATCCCTTGATGAGGGCGATGTCCTTTTCATTGACGAGATTCACCGTCTCTCTCCTGTCGTGGAGGAATACCTCTATTCCGCGATGGAGGACTTCGTGATTGACATAATGATTGACAAGGGACCCGGAGCAAGGTCTGTCCGCATCTCTCTGAACCCTTTCACCCTAGTAGGGGCTACCACCAGAAGCGGTCTTCTCACCTCACCTCTGAGGGCGAGGTTCGGAATCAAATGCGCCCTTGAGTACTACGACACCGCCAATCTGGTACATATAGTAAAAAGGAGTGCCTCTATATTAAATATAGGTATAGAGGAGGATGCAGCCTTTGAGATTGCCCTCAGAAGCCGTGGAACGCCCCGAATCGCGAACTCGCTCCTGAGAAGGGTAAGGGACTTCGCTCAGGTTGTCGGGAACGGTCATATCGATTTGAAGATTGCCAGATATGCCCTTGACGCGCTGAACATCGACAAGAGGGGATTGGACGCAATCGACAACAAGATTCTTAGGACCATAATCACAAAGTTCAACGGTGGACCTGTCGGAGCCAACACCATAGCGACGGCAGTTGGGGAGGACCAGGGGTCTCTCGAAGAGGTCTATGAACCTTTCCTCATCAAGGAGGGATTCATCGTCAGGACTCCGAGGGGGAGGGAAGCTACATCCCTTGCCTACAGGCATCTGGGACTTGAACAGTCGCAAGGTTCTGATTCTCCATCTCTTTTTTAATACTTATTTTGTTTAAGTGCATAAAAATCCGTAAAATTGTGCCGAAATTTCAATACACACTATAAAATGGCCGAAAAATTAATTTCTAAGATTCCTGAGGGACCTTTGTCTGAGAAATGGACAAAGCACAAATCTCAGATCCGTGTTGTCAGTCCTGGCAACAAAAGGAAACTCGAAGTCATTGTCATAGGAACAGGTCTCGGAGGAGCGTCTGCAGCTGCTTCTCTCGGAGAACTTGGCTACAACGTCAAAGTGTTCTGCATCAGCGATTCACCTCGTCGCGCCCACTCAATCGCGGCACAGGGAGGTATCAATGCGGCAAAGAACTACCAGAACGACAACGACTCCATCTACCGTCTTTTCTATGACACAATCAAAGGTGGTGACTACAGAAGCCGCGAAGCCAATGTGTACCGTCTTGCGGAGGTCAGCAACAACATCATCGACCAGTGCGTGGCACAGGGAGTTCCTTTCGCAAGGGAGTACGGCGGACTTCTCGCCAACCGCTCTTTCGGAGGTGCGCAGGTGAGCCGTACCTTCTACGCCCGCGGACAAACCGGACAGCAGCTTCTTCTGGGTGCATACGCAGCTCTCAACAGGCAGATTGCTGCTGGAACCGTGAAGAGCTACCCTCGTCACGAAATGCTTGATTTGGTTCTTATCAACGGAGAGGCAAAAGGCATCATCGCAAGGAATCTTGTTACAGGAGAAATTGAAAGATTCGGAGCCCACGCAGTCGTGATTGCTTCCGGAGGATATGGAAACACCTACTTCCTCTCAACCAATGCAATGAACAGCAACGGTTCTGCAGCCTGGCAGTGCTACAAGAAAGGCGCATTCTTCGCCAACCCTTGTTTTGCCCAGATTCACCCGACCTGTATACCTGTTCACGGCGAGCAGCAGTCAAAACTGACCCTTATGTCAGAGTCCCTGCGCAACGACGGCCGTATCTGGGTACCTAAGAAGAAAGAGGATGTTGAGAAACTCCGCAAACATCAGATAAAACCTTCGGACATCGCCGAAGAGGACAGGGACTACTACCTCGAGCGCCGTTACCCTGCATTCGGAAACCTCGTGCCTCGTGACGTGGCTTCCCGTGCCGCAAAAGAGCGCTGCGACGCCGGCTACGGTGTGAACGAGACCGGTCTGGCAGTCTTCCTTGACTTCAAGACAGCAATCGAGCGCCTCGGAGAGGAGGTCATCAGAAAGAGATATGGAAACCTCTTCCAGATGTACGAAAAAATCACGGCAACCAATCCTTACAAGGAGCCGATGATGATTTACCCTGCAATACACTACACAATGGGAGGTATCTGGGTTGACTACAACCTTATGACCACCATCCCTGGTCTTTACGCAATCGGTGAGGCAAACTTCTCCGATCACGGTGGAAACAGGCTCGGTGCATCAGCCCTTATGCAGGGACTTGCAGACGGTTACTTCATCCTTCCATACACCATCGGAGACTACCTTGCATCCAAGTTCAAGGAGCCTAAGACAGACATCAATGCTCCTGAGTTTGCAGAGGCTGAGAAGGCAGTCCGTGCCAAGATTGAAAAACTCTTCTCAATCAAGGGTAAGGAGAGCGTGGACACAATCCACAAGCGTCTGGGACACATTATGTGGGAGTATGTCGGAATGGCACGCAACGCAGAAGGTCTGAAGGAAGGCATCAAACGTATTCAGGAACTCAAGAAGGAATTCTGGAGCAATGTCTATGTTGCAGGTGAGAACGGTGAGTTCAACCAGGAACTCGAGAAGGCTCTCAGGCTTGCCGACTTCCTTGAAATCGGTGAACTTATGGCCCGTGACGCACTCAACAGAAACGAGTCCTGCGGAGGTCACTTCCGTGAGGAGTACCAGACAGAGGACGGAGAGACCAAGCGTGACGACGAAAACTATATGTACGTAGCCGCGTGGGAGTACAAGGGCGAGGGCGTTGAGCCTGAGCTCCACAAGGAACCTCTCAAGTACGAGAATATAAAGATAGCTACCAGAAACTATAAAGACTGATTTGAAATGGATTTGACTTTGAAAGTATGGCGTCAGAAAAACGCCAAGTCTAAAGGTCACTTTGAGACCTATAAGGTCAGGAACATCTCTCCTGACAGCTCTTTCCTCGAGATGCTTGACATTCTGAATGAGCAGCTGATTTCAGAGGGTATTGATCCGGTAGCTGTTGAGAAAGGCTGCAAGAGCTCCGGCCCTGTGTCATTCGATCACGATTGCCGTGAGGGAATCTGCGGTGCCTGCTCACTTTACATCAACGGTAGGGCACACGGCCCAGACGATGAGGTGACAACCTGCCAGCTGCATATGCGCAAGTTCAAGGACGGTGACACAATCACCATCGAGCCTTGGAGAAGCAAGGGTTTCCCTGTAATCAAGGATCTTGTCGTTGACCGTCAGGCATTTGACAAGATTCTTCAGGCAGGTGGATTCGTTTCAGTTGGAACCGGCGGTGTTCCTGACGGAAATGCCATTCCTATTCCTCAGGAGAAGGCAGAGGAGAGTATGGATGGAGCAGCCTGCATCGGATGCGGTGCCTGTGTGGCAACCTGCAAGAACGGTTCTGCAATGCTCTTCGTAGCAGCCCGCGTAAGTTCACTCGCACTTCTGCCGCAGGGCAAGGTTGAGGGAGCAAAACGTGCAAAGGCTATGGTTGCAAAGATGGACGAGCTCGGCTTCGGTGCCTGCACCAACACGAGGGCTTGTGAGATGGAATGTCCTAAGCACATTACCGTCAATCACATAGCAAGGCTCAACCGCGAGTATCTTTGCGCTAAGTTCAAGGACTAGTCGCCTGCTTACAAATTGAAAGAGGAGGTCCTCTACAAGTTTTCTAGGCTTGTGAGGACCTCCTTTTTAGCTATCTTATTGTCTTTCTGTTAATACTTTACATCCTGTATACATTACTCAAGTTTCTCAAGTTCATAATTATCTTTTATCGTGATTGTTGGCGTATTGAGAAACTTAAGCTATTTTCAGATTCCATTTCAATACGGGAATTAAGACTAACAGGCTGGTAATGACAAAGTTTTACCAGAGGAAATTGTCGAAAGGGTAGCGTCCGGCGTGGATTTCGGCGACCATCTTGTAGAGATCGGAGCGGAGTTTGTCTATTCCGATTTTCTCCTTTGCTGAGATGAATATGCAAGGAGTGTTCTCTTTTGCAATCCAGCTGTTCTTGAACTCGTCAAGCGTGTAGTTTTCCTGCTTTTTAGGCTCCAGGGAGAACTCGTCGTACTCTTCATATCTGTAGCTGTCAATCTTGTTGAAAACGACGAAAATAGGCTTGTTTATGGCCTTTATGTCCCTTAGAGTTTCCTCCACCACGCGGATGTGTTCCTCGAAATTCGGGTGGGAGATGTCCACCACGTGCATCAGAATGTCAGCTTCCCTAACCTCGTCAAGTGTACTCTTGAATGCCTCCACAAGTTGGGTTGGGAGTTTCCTGATGAATCCCACGGTGTCACTCAGCAGGAATGGCACATTTTCTATTACCACCTTCCTTACTGTAGTGTCCAGGGTGGCGAAGAGTTTGTTCTCCGCAAAAACGTCGCTTTTGGCCAGAAGATTCATCAGAGTACTCTTTCCCACATTTGTGTATCCAACGAGGGAAATCCTAACCAATGAGCCCCTGTTTCCACGCTGTGAGGCCATCTGCTTGTCAACTTTCTGAAGCTGTTCCTTGAGTTTGGCGATTTTCGTCTGGATGATTCTTCTGTCTGTCTCAATCTGTGTCTCTCCCGGACCCCTCATTCCTATTCCTCCCTTCTGCCTTTCAAGGTGAGTCCACATTCGGGTAAGTCTTGGAAGAAGATATTGATACTGAGCAAGTTCAACCTGCATTTTTGCGTAAGCAGTCTTGGCTCTCTGAGCGAAAATGTCCAGAATCAGATTTGTTCTGTCGAGTATTCTGATTTCGAGTTCCCTCTCGATGTTCCTGAGTTGGGTAGGGGAGAGTTCATCATCGAAAATCACCACATCGGTCTGGTTTTCTGCTATGTAGTCCTTGATTTCCTGCAGTTTTCCGCTTCTGATGTAGGTTCTTGAGTCGGGTTTGTCAACTTTCTGGATGAATTTCTTTCTGCCCTCAGCTCCTGCCGTCTCAGCAAGGAACTCAAGTTCGTCAAGGTATTCCATTACCTGCCTTTCGTCGTCGCCTTGTTTTATGACTCCAACGAAGACTGCTTTATCTTTATATGGTTCTTCTTGTTTTTTGCTCATATAGTTTGATTACAAGAAAAGGACACGAAACCAAATCTGGATTCGCGCCCTTTATCTGTTTTTAAATATTCACTATCTCAACTGGAAGATTACAGGGAATGTGTAGGTTACCTTCACTGCGCGGTCCCTCTGTTTTCCCGGAGTCCATTTCGGAGACATTGAAACGACCCTGACAGCCTCTTTGTCAAGAGATGAGTCAACACCCCTGAGGACTTTTACGTTTGAGACACTTCCGTCTGTGTTCACTGTGAACTGGAGGGTAACACGGCCCTGAACACCGTTCTCCTTTGCAATTTCAGGATAGACCAGACGC
>CAMEBJ010000046.1 GCA_945912085.1 uncultured Bacteroidales bacterium
TAATCATCGAATGATGCGACCTCGGAGCGGATTTCCTGCGCAGCCTCGTCGAGTTTCATGGCATTGATGTCAACCAGAAGAAGGTTGTAGCCGCGTCTGGCGAGTTTGGCGGCGTAGAGTTTCCCCATTCCGGAAGCCGCACCCGTGACAAGGGCGTAAGTCTTGTATTCAGCGAATTTATCTCTTTCTTTCATATTCAATTTTGTGAATATGCCACATCCTGACCTTATGGCATAGAACGGACAAAATTAGCATTTTTCCTCGGTTCCGCCAAAAATATGTATAGTTTAAGTTTATAAATATTCAATATTATTTAATATCTTTGCGGGTTGACAAAATTGCCGAATATATGCAGAATGACTTTTCCGAAGCATTGGAAATGTATAGGAACAATCTGAAAAAACATTCCCTGAAAGCCACCCCGCAAAGAATGGCCGTACACAAGGCTATGCTGGAACTTGGACACGCGAGCGCAGACATTGTGGTAGAGCACATCAAGGAAACGGGAGAGGCGCCCGTGACCACAGCCTCGGTTTACAACATCCTCAGCCAGCTTGCCGACCTTGGCATCTACGGCAGGAGGCTCAGTTCGAACAACAAGATGTTCTTCGACGTGAACACCGCCCGTCATTTTCACCTCTACGACAAGGAAAGGCATATCTACAGGGACCTGATGGACGATGAACTGATGGAAATCATCGAGTCGAAGCTCAAGAAAAAGAAATTCAAGGGATTGAGCATCGAGAGCATTGACATCCAGATTGTCGCAAGACCGACAGGAAGATCCCGCAGGACCAGGTAATTGCAAACATCCCACACCCGTTTGAGACAAAAATAAAATGGACACCCCTTTCATATATGACAAATTCGTGACCGGCAGGAACTTTGTCGGAAGGAAGAACGAATGCAATGCATTGTCGAACCTCATATCAGCCGGTGAGAGTGTCGTCATCTACGAACCTCCGAAGACAGGAAAGACATCAGTCATCCGGAACACCCTGCTGAATATGCAAATCACAGGAAAAATTTTCTCCGTGGTCAGCCTGAATATGTTCAACATCAGGACCTGCAGGGATTTCCTGACAAGATTCGGCAGCGAAGTCATCCGCAGCGCAGCCTCCTCGCCGCAGGAGTGCGAAGAGCTGGGGCAGACCTTCCTTGACGGCACCCATTTCGTTTTCGACCGTGAAAGATACGTTTCCTGCGCGGAGGCAGTTTCCCTCAACTGGGACCCCGACAAGGCTGATATGGAGAAGATCGCAGAACTTCCGTTCAGGATTGCCGCCCTGCGTGACACCAGAACAGTCGTAATCCTCGACGAGTTCCAGAGCATCCTCGCCGACGAATCCTACTGGGACCTTTTCAAGGCAATGGAGAGAGCTTTCAAGAAAGTCAGGGAAGAAGGCAAAACGCTCTGCAGCTTCATCATCTGCGGCTCCAAAGTCAATGCGATGAAACACATCTTCGAGGAGCAGAAGTTCTTCCACTCCCTCGTGACCCGGATTCAGCTTTCGGAGATTGACGACAGGGAGATTGTGGACCACGTGGTCAGGGGCTTCCTTCAGGGAGGCAAGGTCCTCGAAAAAGAACAGGCACTCGGGGCCTGCAGGCTCTTCAAGAACAACATCTGGTACGTAAGCCATTTCTTCTCTGTCTGCAATTCCCTGTCCAAAGGCTATATGAATGAAGGCATTATGACAGATGCCCTGGGCGTTCTGATCAGCATCCACGAGCCGAGATTCGTCTCACTCATGTTCAGCCTGACAGATTTCCAGGCGAGCCTTCTGAAGGCAGTCCTCGAGGGAGTCAAGAGATTCAGCGCGACCGACATCATCGAAAAATATTCCCTCAATTCCTCCGCCAACGTGAAAAGGGTGAAGGACGCCCTCAAGAAAAAGGAGGTCATCACCTTCGACGAGAATGACGAACCGGTGGTTCTTGACCCTCTGTTCGAGTATTGGGCAAGGAAATATTATTTCTCTATGAAGGAATAGTTTATATTTATATATTCAATATTTCATTAGATATTCAATATTTCAGAAATATATGAAAAGGAGGATAGTCGTTCTCACCGGCGCTGGAGTGAGCGCCGAAAGCGGCATTAGCACATTCAGGGACAGCGACGGTCTCTGGGAGAACTACAATGTCGAGGATGTTGCGTCGATTGACGGCTGGTATCGCGACAAGGCGCTCGTGCTGGATTTCTACAACCAGCGCAGGGAACAGCTCAGGACGGTCAAGCCGAATGCGGCCCATCTGGAGATTGCAGCCCTGGAGAAGGACTACGACGTGACGGTGGTCACACAGAACGTGGACAATCTCCACGAGGCGGCGGGGAGCACGCGCATCATACATCTGCACGGGGAACTGACCAAGGTGCGCCCGGAGAACTGCTGCAATGAGGCTGACGGGTTCTCGGAGGCGAGCGTCTTTGACATAGGCTACGGGAAGATTGTCCTCGGGGACCTCGCTCCGAACGGGGCCCAGCTCAGGCCGCACATAGTCTGGTTCGGGGAGGCAGTGCCGAAAATAGAGGCTGCAATAGATGCAGTCCAGAGGGCTGACATTCTTCTGATTGTGGGCACATCACTCCAGGTCTATCCGGCGGCAGGGCTTTACAGATATGCCGGGAATGAAACTCCAATCTTCATAATTGACCCGAAGGACGTGCCGGTGCACGACCGCAGGATTACCCACATAAAGGACGTGGCTACATCCGGAATGAAGACTTTCAGGGAGTTGTGCGACAAAAAGCGAATTTAATTTTTGATTGTTCAAATGTTTGATTACCTTTGCACCCGCAAAAGAAAAAGGAGGTGATAAAGTTATGATTATAGTTCCGATCAAGGAAGGCGAGAACATCGAGAAGGCTCTCAAGAAATTCAAAAGGAAATTTGAGAAGACAGGCGCAATCCGCGAACTGCGTGCACGCAAACAGTTTGTAAAACCGTCAGTCAAGAGAAGGGAAGAGATCAAGAAAGCCATTTACGTTCAGCATCTCCAGCTCCAGGACGAGCAGTAATCAGATTTTTTCTGAAGAAAAATATTCAGGGTTGACCGCTTCTGTGGCCAACCCTTTTTTATATCTTTGCAGCGCTTAATTGATTTTTATGAAGGGAACACGGAATTTTTCTGAAACGGACACTGGAAAAAAAGGCCGGAGGAAGAGGCTTCTGAAGGCGGTCTGCTGGATTGCCGGAATCTGGGCTGTCCTGCTTGTCGCTCTCCAGATTCTGCTCTCCCCCGCTTTTCTGACAAGGACGGTCGAGAGAATTGCAGATGATTACATTGACGGCACCCTGGAATTCGGCAGGGTGAGTGCATCCGTGTTCAGACATTTCCCGAATGTGAGCGTCACCCTTGACTCAATGAGCATAACCTATCCTTCCGAAAGATTTGCCGCCCTGGACACCACCGGAGGCAGGAACTGGATGCTCAGGCGAGGGAAAGGACCACAGGCCGACACCCTGGCTTCATTCGACAGATTCACCGTTTCAATCAACGTGCTGTCCCTGATTGGAAAGGAAATCAGGATTCCGTACGCACAGATGAAAAAACCGAGAATCTTTGTTAAGAACTACAACGATTCTACCGCCAACTGGAATATTTTCAGGGCAGAGGAGGCGGAGGAGGCAGACAGCGAAGTGCCGGAAGGCGGGAAAGGACTTTCTCTTCCGGCCATAAGCCTTGGGAAAATCAGCCTTGAGGACAATCCCCTGATTGTGTTCTGCAACAAAAGGGATTCGGTCTATATTGCCTTGAGACTCAAAGAGATGTACATACGCAGGCAATGGAAGGAATATGCTGTGGGACTTGAGGCGAGGACGGGAGTGTCTATGCCTTCAATCGGAAGGGTGATGGTTCCGATTGAGGCTTCCGCAAAAGTTTCCTTCCCGAAGGATTCTGTTCCGGCAATTGACATCAGCAAGTTCGAGGCCTCGGTGGCGTCCATCCCGGTGAAGGCTTCGGGCTCTGTCAGATATTTCCCGGACAGTCTCGCCCTGGATGTGAGGGCGGCGGTTGAAGGATGCCGGATTGAAGATGTCCTGGCCTACCTCAAGAGGAGCACATTCAAGGATGCACTGGATTTCAAGACTGATGCAGTTCTGAATGCGGAGGCCTCGGCAAAAGGGAGCTTTGCTTTTGACGGGAATGTCCTTCCGGAAATTGGTTTCAGACTGAATGTACCGGACGCAATGCTCGTGAATCCCAAAATCGGGATGAATGCAAGGGCCGGTTCGGAAATCAGCGCATCCGGAGGAAACGGGAAGCCTGTGGACGTGAATGTCAGGAGCCTGTATTTCAACGGAGAGGCTATCTATATGGCTCTCAAGGGGAAAGCCCTTGACATTGCCGGAAAGGACCCTCTTTTCGACATCGACGGAAGAATCGCCACTTCGCTTGACACCATTGCTACATATCTCCCTGAAGAGCTTGGGATTGCGATGGAAGGAGGCATTGAGGCAGAGGCAAAGGGACGCATCAGGATGTCCCAGATTGACCCTTACAGGTTCTACGGAGCGAATCTGACGGGATTCCTTCGAAGCGACAGGCTGAAGGTGGCTATGCCTTCGGATTCCGTCAACGTGGACATTGACTCTCTGGACGTGAAACTGGCCACCGTGGGGAACAAGTATGATGAAGATGTGAGAAAAGGGACAAGAATGCTGGCTGTCGTGGCAAAAGTCGGGAAGGCTCTCGTGAATTACAGGAATTCATTCAGTCTGGAGGGCAGCAATCTGGCGCTGATGGCACAGAACGATGCAGCAGTGCTCAAGAACAGGGACACTTCCGTCTTCCATCCTTTCGGAGGAAGGCTTGAGATCGGGAAAATCACCCTCACGGACAGCGATTCCTGCTCGGTTTCACTCTCGAAATCGGACAATGTCTTCAAAATCAGTCCTGACAAGGCCAAGCCCGGAAATCCGAAAATTTCCCTGAAGAGTTCTACCGGGTTCATTGGTATCAAGGAAGAAAGCAACCGTCTGATGGTACGCGGGATGAATTTCGACATCACCGCCACAAGGCACGAGTCCTGGAAAAGGAGCAAGAGGGCAAAAGCCTGGATTGACTCCCTTTCGCGCGTCTATCCGGATGTTCCGAAGGATTCACTGCCCTCATTCCTTATGAAGAGGAGGATGGCAGGAGGTGTGCCGGAATGGCTGAGTGAGAAAGACTTCCAGCAAAGTGACCCGAATTTCAAACTTGACGAAGCTCTCTCAAAATACTACAGGGACTGGGATTTCAACGGAAACCTCAGCCTGGGCAGGACTATGCTCCGGACAGCGCACTTCCCTCTGAAGACATCGGTTTCGGCTTTTGCCGGAAGAGTCAACAACAACGAGGTTGCCATAAAATCCTTTCAACTGAAAAGCGGAAGTTCCGACCTGTCGGTCAAAGGTTCACTCAAGGGACTCCGAGGTGCCGTCCTGAGGAACGGGCCGCTCAGCCTGAATCTCGATGTGAGGTCCGACACATTGAATGTCAACGAGCTTCTCCGTGCCTACAGCCTCGGGGATGAGTTCAGGAAGACAAGTGCGGGAATCGGACATCACCACTTTGAGGAGCCCCAGGTGCTGGATTCCATCGGGGACACCGGTGCAACCGTCTCTTCACCGCTGCTGATTGTACCTGCCAACATCATGGCAAACATCTCCGTCGCAGCCTCCAACGTGAGGTACTCCAATATGGAAATGAAGAAGATGGAGGCCGAGTTGGTGATGAAGGAGAGATGTCTGCAGCTCAAGAGAATTGAGGCGAAGAGCAATGTGGGGAATATGTTCGTGGAGGGATTCTACGCGACCAGGAGCAAGAAAAACCTGAAGACAGGATTCAATCTGAGTCTGACTGACATCACTGCGGAGAAAATCATCGAGATGATTCCTGCGGTGGACACCCTGATGCCTATGCTCAAGTCGTTCAAGGGACTGCTGAACTGCGAGATGGCAGCAACATCGAAGATTGACACCACGATGAGTCTCGTGATTCCTTCGCTGAACGGAGTAATCAGAATCAGCGGGAAGAATCTTGCCCTTGTGGAGAGCGAAAGTCTTTTCAAGGTTGCAAGACTTCTGAAATTCAGGAATATACACAACATAGAGATAAAGGATATGTCTGTCGAGGGAATCATCTCTGACAGCCGCTTGGAGGTCTTTCCGTTCGTGATGTCAGTGGACAGATACTCCCTGGCGATGAGCGGAATCCAGAATCTTGACCAGTCGTTCAGCTACCACGTTTCCGTTCTGAAATCTCCACTGATCATCCGGTTCGGAGTGGATTTGTGGGGAAAGGATTTCGACAATCTTAAGTTTAAGGTCGGCAGGGCGAAGTACAGGAACAGGAAGGTGCCTGTGTTCACCTCAGTAGTGGAGCAGACCAGGCTTGATTTGAGCGAAGCAATCAGAAACATCTTCAGCAAGGGTGTGGAGAAAGCCATCCGGGAGAACGAGAGGCAGGAGGCCGTCAACAGTCTGAAGAAGGAAATCAACTATGTCAATGCCGCCACGACGAAAATCGAGGAACTGTCGGCCGAAGAGCAGAGCCAGCTGGAGAATGAGGTGCAGCAGGAGCAGACTGAAACGGCTGAGCGACAGCAGGAGCAGACTGAGACGGCTGACACGGCAGAATAATGCTGACAACACAGAATTTTTAAAAAAGATAGATAATGAACACACAGGAATACATACAGGTCGCTCTGACCATTGACCCTTTCACGCAGGAGAATGCGGAAATACTCATCGCGGAGCTTGACGAACTGCCATTCGAATCCTTTGATTTTCAAGAGCCTTGTCTGAACTGCTATGTGCAGAAGGAACTCTACGACCAGCAGGCTCTGAAGGTGGTCCTGGCGGGGCTTGCCTACGGGTTTGATGTGACCGGGGTTTCCGCCAACCTGATGCCGGCAGTGAACTGGAATGCAGAGTGGGAGAAAAATTTCACACCGATTGTGGTTGACGGGAAATGCACCATCAAGGCAAGTTTCCACAAGGGACTGAAACGGACAAGATTCAATGTGACAATCGACCCGAGGATGGCCTTCGGGACAGGGCATCACAACACCACATACATGATGTGCAGGGCCCTGCTGCAGAACGAGGCGGCAGTGAAAGGCCGGATGGTACTTGATATGGGATGCGGGACCGCCATTCTGGCGATCCTGGCGGCCAAAATGGGGGCCGCCCACTGCCACGGCATCGACATCGATGCCGTGGCAGCCGCATCCGCCTACGACAATGCCATCCGAAATCGCGTCTCAAGAAATGTCGAGACTTACTGTGGGGATGCTTCCCTGCTGCAGGCCGGTAAATACGATGTCATACTGGCCAACATCAACAGGAACATTCTCCTGCAGGACATTCCGACCTACGCCAGGAGCCTGCGCAGCGGCGGACTGCTTTTTGTCAGCGGGTTTTACACTCAAGATCTGCCGATGATTCAGGGGGTTGCACAAAACTGCGGACTTTTTTTGGAAGGCAGTGACGAAATGGACAACTGGTGCTGTGCAAAATTTGCAAAGAAGTAAATTTGTAGTATCTTTGCAGTCCATTCGGGCCCTTGCTAAGGCAAGTGTCGCACCGGGAAATAACGCGCGGGCGTGTTGTAATTGGTAGCCAAGCCAGACTTAGGATCTGGTGCCGTGAGGCGTATGGGTTCGAGTCCCTTCGCCCGCACTTGGAAGAGTTGTTAACAATATGTAAATCATAGAGTTAGCAACTCTTCTTTTATTTTGGCAACTTTTTGGCGAGATGTGATCTATTCGTTAATATCTAGTGTCAACCTATCGGGTAATACGGACTTATTAATTGTTTTAATCCTTTCTGGTAACAATTTACCTTCTTTAGGAATCATATTGTTATTTTTGTGCATCTATATGGAAGTGCTTTATGGATATTATCGTTATATGATATAAATATTGAAATATGAAACGGATCTTAACATTTATTGCAGCGATTTTCTGCCTTTGCTCATGTGAAAAGGAAGGTACAATGAATCATTGGCTTGCTGGTCATTGGTACGGAGAGTACGAGACCACCGTTACTAATAACGACACAGGAGAAAAGAGTACGGTCGGAGCGATGATCGATCTGGATTTTTCAGCAGATGGTACGGAGTGTATTGTAACAGGTGCTTTGACTGATGGCAGTTTTTCTATGAACAGGGTTACTTACTGCGTCTATGTCAATGAACAGCATAAGACATTTTTTATGAATAAGGGTCCGGAATGGTCATCGAAACTGAATTATGCCGGCAAGATTTCCGAAGGCAAGCTCATACTTACATGG
>CAMEBJ010000047.1 GCA_945912085.1 uncultured Bacteroidales bacterium
ATTTCCCCACAGCCACATCACGGAGGATGCCGTCAGAGAGGCTCTGAAGGGATTTCTCGGGGAGCAGGACCAGGTTGCCCCCCTCTTCTCCGCCAAATCGGTTGACGGGGTCAGGGCTTACGAACTGGCCAGGAAACTCTACAGGGAAGGTCACAGGGACCTCGACGAAGACAGTCCCATCAGGGCATCCCGAATCGTCATCAGTTCCCTGGAACTTCTGAAATTCAGGGAAAGCACGGCTGGGGAAATTACCGGAAAGGACCTTCAGGAAGGCGGGAATGCCGGAGGGACAATTCCGGAAGCAGACCGGCAGGCCACTCCTCAGACAGTTTCGAAAGCCTCCTCCAGAATCAACGTGACGGACAACAGCCATCTGGGACTTCCAGAGGCTCTCATCCGCATAGAATGCAGCAAAGGCACGTACATACGCGCCTTTGCAAGAGATCTCGGGGAAACTCTCGGAAGCGGAGCCCATCTGTCTTCGCTCCAAAGGTCCCGTTCGGGTGATTTTCAAATCGGGAATGCACTGAGTGTCAGCGAAGTCCTCAGTCTGCTCTCAAGTGGAGAAAGCCTCTGAACCCGCAGTCAGTCCTCGACGACAACCCCGGGAGTGTAACTCTCAAGACTGAGGAAGTCATTGGTCACACTGTCCACATTGTTGATTGTGAAGGTGATTCCCGCTCCCTCAAATGAAGAAGCCACAGAGACGGCAACCTCGTGGGAAACCCCTGCGGAAACCGTCAGCACAGCTGCAGTGAAATTCTGGGACGCAGAAGCACCCGGGCGTCTGGTCCGGATTCCTACATATACCTTGCTCCCAGCCGTAAAATATGCCTCAGAGGCAACATCAATACCGTCAGAAATCATCGGAAGAGGTCTTTCAGTGCAATCCTCGCTCTGCGCCAGAGTCACGGTAGTGGACGCAAGGTCATACATATCAGTGAAAGTGGCATCCAGGCGGATTCTCACACGTGCATTGACAGGAACACAGCCCACAGTCACAGGGACCTTACCGGTTCCAAGGGCAAACTGCGTCTTTCCGTAGTATCTCGGGCCGCCATATCCGCCATTCAGCCCGAGGGCTTCGTCTTCAGAGACATTGAATGCCTCGGCATAATAGTCACCTACTCTGAAAGTATATTCCTTGCCCCTCACATTCGAATAGACATCCTCCAGGACTGTCTCTGAAGCTGCAGAACGCACAATCCTCACGGAAAAGCCATCAACGCCTTCAGTAGAAACAGCCTTTGATTCCACCACGAACTCATTTTCAAGACCGAGGGAGACTGTTCCGGAAAGAGGAGCCTCATCTTCGGTGCAGGCGCAGGCCGCAAAGACTGTGGCACAGGCAAGAATGATATTTTTCGTATATTTCATATTTACCTGTATTTAAGCGTTAAACCTCCTATCGTACAATAACATCCCTCTTCTCCCCGTGTCTGGGCCAGAACGACGCCTTTGTCTGCTGACGAAAGGGTTCCGTCGAGAGACACTGAGGAATGATACTCATCCTTTGTAGCCAATTTGAATGAGGAGAAATCCGGTCCCTTGAGCAGTTGGCTGCTGGACGAGCCAAGGGTTACATCAAGTATTGAAGGATTGCTGATTCCCAAAGCACTGATTGTCCGCATCGTAATGTCCGACAGTCTCATCGTCAAGTCAACCGACTCTCCATCAGGAACATAAATCCTTGAACCATCCAGTTTGGCAGTTGCAGAACCGGTGTTTCCACCAAGCTTCAGCCCGGAAGTCCAGGAGGTGTTTGAACTCCTTGACCATTCGGACGGCTGGGAATTGAAATCCACAGAATACGGCAATCCCGTGACAACGCACGCAAGAGGAGCGCTGCTGACAGCCACTCCGTCGAAAGTGACTGTTGCTGTCAGATTGGAAGTGTCCCAAGGATGTCCGCCCCACTCTCCGAAAGTATAGGAAGCACCCCTCATTGGAGCCACAGCGAGTGATTTTCCTTTGTCAGTGGCAAAGGAGACTGTCGGAGCCGCATAGTTCGGATTGGAGAGAATGTCGGCAGAGATTCCCACGGAAGCACCCACAGCTTTGATTGCGGTGGCATCAGTGAAAGAATTTGCCCCTGAGACATCCCCCTTACGGTAAAGGCTGTACGAAGTGTAGCCTGAAACCGAAGCGGTAAAGGACGGTGCAGGGACAGTCACAGGAGTCTGCGCCCCATAAACCTTCTCCCCGTTCACAACGCAGTACGGCTTCAGCGTGACGGATGAGGATGAAGGCAGGTAAGGCCAGCCGGTAACGGATTCAAGCACCTCTCCCCCGGCAAAAGACGAAGCTTCGATCTTTCTCGCAAGGGAACTTCCCACATAGAGTTCGATTCCGCATGCGGAAACAATCTTGGAGGTGATGCCACTGCAGGAGAAGGAGGAGACACTCACGGAAGAACCTGTCAGGATGCCTGAACCGTCATTGACGTGGCTGACTGCGACGGTGGCGGAAACAGAGGTTTGAACAAATTCCTGCACATTGATTTCCACGAACTTTCCTGCCGAGAAATCAAAGCCCGAGTTCTGTCCTCCGTCCGAGCTGTAGCTTTTGAACATCCTCGCCCCGTCCTCACGGGTGAAGACCAGGGAGAATCCCCTGGAGAAATTCACAGGAGGCATTGCTATGTAGTTGTCTGTTCCTGAAAGCGGAACAGTAAACTCCTCCAGAGCATCTGAAGGAAAGCTCACCGAAGCGTCCCTTACACAGAATTTGGAAACAGGCTCTGAAGCATTTCCCCTGACAGTGACGGAAACGACCCCTTCCGGTGTGTGAAGATGAAGCATTCCGCCCGCCTGCTTCAGAAGGACCTCCATTCCTGAAGCATCGTAAGGCGAACTGCCCGTCAGGAAAGGAGAATGCGCACCGGTCTGCGATGCACAGGAAAAAACGACTGAACCGTCAGCAGAGAGGAGAGAGGATTCAGGATATGCAAAAAAGCAGGTCTGAGGAGTCCGGGACATTGTGACCGACCCTTTGAACATTGCCCTCCCGAAGCCGGAATCAACCGCATAGACTGTCAGCGTGGTTCCTGCCGATGACCCCTCCGGGTCAACTGCAAGGAATGCAGCCCTGTCACCTTGGTTCCAGACAAGGGAGTAATCCCCTTGAACTGAAACCTTTGTCAGGCCAACCTCTGCAGATGCACTCACCGGAAACTGCACAAGCATCTCCTCAGAAGGTTTTTCCGCGCAGCCTGCCAGCAGAGCCAGAGAAGCCGTCCAGCAAAGAATAGCTTTATTACTCAAAACAGACATACGAAGGCTATTCATAAGGATTCAGAACGATGGTTTCGTCTTTTTCCCCATATTCAGTGTCAACGGTAATCGTCACGGAAACAGAACCCTCCGCAGTTGCGCTCAATGTAATCTTCGACCACTGTGCCGGCTCAAGGGTGAAATTGGAACCGAAAGTCTTTGATGCTGAACCGTAGGATGGAGTTGTCGTTGCATTTACAGTGACAGCGAGTGTCCCCGGTTTGAAATATGCCGCCTTAGCGGAAGAATGGTCTGAAGAATCAAGGGTATATTCAACAGTCCTGCCGTCAGTAAGGTCTCCGTCTGATGCAAGGGAAATGGACACATTTTCAAAAACAGAATCAAATCCGCCTCCCTTTGCAAGGGTTACCCTGGAATTCTTCGGAGTGCAGGCAACTGTCACAGGGTTCACTGCTGCTGCAACAGTAACCTGGCCGGTTCCGTTCACCCAGGCCAGTCCGAAGGAGGAGTTGTCCGAAGGATCGGTCTCAGACTCAAGGGATGTGACATTTTCCACCTTTACGGTATATGTACCAGCGGGGAATCTGCGTGAGGAGGATTCGAACTCAGCCACAGTTACAGGGCCGTAAGCAACTGTTTCCCCCGAGGAAACAGTAATCTTGTATTCTGATTTCTGCTCCGGGCTCATTGCGGAAGCGGCCTTGGTTGCAAAATCACCGTCAGAGGAAAGGTTCAGTTCGATGACGCCTTCCCTTACAACGGACTCAGCGCTTTTCTGGCAGGCCGCACAAAAGAATGAAATCACAACAAAAATAAATATAACTCTTTTCATATGTCTCATTTGATATCAGTCGTATTCAAATTCGAATTCATCAACCCAAAGGGTGCTGCCTACTCCTCCTGTGAAGTAATCACCGTAGAGGCTTGAGCAGGCAATGACAACGGCCTGGGTCGGTTTCCTCCAGTTGTCCCTGTAGATTAGCGGACAACGGAAGCGAACATACTTCCCTTGAGTATCAACATCACTCTCGATTGTCCCATGGGCAATGATGTGAGGGTCATTGACCTGGTCAACGTAAGTCTCAGTGGATGTCTTGACCTGGAAAGGCTCGTCCCAGTCGGTCAGCATAAAGAGAAGCTGGAGTTTGTCCATAGTCCCCATCTTGTCCTTGTGTCTTTCGGAACACATATCTATCTCGCGCGGTGAATAGGCAAAGTACCCGACCAGAGCCTGAGGCCTTCCGGTAAACGGCGTACCCCAGGTGAGTTCCGCACCTATGACAGGTGTCACCACAGCCTTCTGGAAATTACCGGTGATGATGTTACCCGCACCGAACCTTCCAAGCAATGTCATACTTTTCAGTCTGACTGCATGCTTTCCCTCACCGGCCACAGCCACGAAATCCGAAACCGGAGTCGATGGATTCTGCTCGCTGAACATATTCATTCCCTTGTTGGCAGTGTCCCAGACCTTTTCATTGCGCGGTTCAGGATACCAGGTGTTGTTCGGGTCGGCCTGATACCAATCGTCAAAACTCATATTCGGCAGCTGAAGGGGGCTCTCCGTTTTGAACGTCAAGGCATCACTGGAATTGTCCCCGTTGACTAGACGAACCTCATAGGCAGTGTTTTCCGAGAGGCCGGACAATTCCGCATTGATGTCAAGTCCTGAAACGGTGACATCCGCAGCTTTCTTCCAGGAGGAAGCGGAAGCCTTGCGGTACTCGACCACGGGACTGCCCGATCCGTCAAAACGGGCTTTGACCTGAGCGTGATGGCACCAAGGATTTACCGCAGTCACCTGAAGGGCAATGTGCTGCTGAAGCACCTTTACAGTCCAGACAATCTCCTCCCCCTTGTACTGCACCGTGAATTTGCGCAGGTTTACGCAGGAAAGGGTCATAGGAAAGTCACATTCCACAGTCATTTCCCTCTCCTGTTCTCCGTCAAAGACATAGCCGGTTGAAGTCGCCACAAGCGAGCCTTCAGGCTCCAGTTTCACATCCTCAAAGATAATCTCGTCAAGAGACTGGTTCTCAGTCACATACACCTCAGCATACTTCCTTGACACATCAATCGAAGCCTCTCCGACCTGATTCTTGACCAGAATGTGCCTGTCAATCGGCTGGGTGGCCTTCACCGTCCATTTGTAGTCATACCAGGCATTGAGTACGAACTCGACAGGCTTGGTAAAGTCCACATATTCCGGAACCTCCCCCACAAGGGAAGCCGTCGGACTGATCTGGAAATCCTTCACCCTGGCGTTTGTAATATCCACAGTTTCGCCAAGAACGACTGAAACCAGCCTGTTTGCCGCATCAATCGAGGCTGAAACCTGTCCCTCGATTACAAAGGAGGTGATGTCGGCAGGCACCCTCGGATATGACATATCATTCTCGAAAAGACAGGATGACAGAAACGGAAGGGAAGCCAGACACAGGAATATATATTTAATATATCTCATCTTTCTTTACCTTTTGTGTTTTCACGCTTTTCTTCACCCTGTGCGCTCCCGTCGGGATATAGACCGAAAGGCCGAGATTGATTGAGAGCAGGTTGATCTTGAAATTGGCCTTGCTGTTCTCCATCACGCTGACCTCTACCTGATTCGTGGTCTGAACGACCTTCTGATACTCGAATCCCATCACTCCTACTGAAATCTCGATGGCGGTCTCATTGGTGACGAAGCAGGTAATTCCCGGAACGACTCCGAGTGAGAACTGGTAAATGTCCTGGTAGGTCCCCACCTTGTCGGTGTTGTCAATTTTGTACGACTCCGACTGACCGTATGCGCCTGCAGCACTGAGTTCAGCAAACATTGCAAAACGCTTGCTGCCCGCAATCGGGATGTAATCCCTGACAGTCAATGCTCCGGAATAGGACTGCTTCAGATAGTTCATATTGCTGATGTTGAACGCCAGTTCATCGGTCAGTTTCAGATTCAGGTCCCCGAGTGTAAAAGCGGACCTGTCGTAATCGAATCTTGCTCCGACTGAAATGTTGTCTGCAACGAAATATGAAATATAAGGGGAAACCCCGAAGGTGTCGAAACTCCCCTTGACATCCTGAATCAGGGAAAACAGCATCTTGTAGCCAATGTCATTTGCACTGTTTCCGATGTTGTAGTTCGTGTAGGAGACTGAGAGTCCGCCACCTACCGAACCTTTCGGGATGAAGCAGGAATTCGGCATACCAATGCCCCTGTCAAACGGGACTATTTCGGGTTTCTCCTTTGTGCGCGCGGACAGCCACGCGCACATTGATGTCAGGAGAAGAAATGTCAGGAATAATCTTTTCATTGTCTGTAATTTACCTGCTCACGCTGCTGCTGAGAGAGTTCAGCAGGGTCGTACACAAGACGGAATTCGTCAAGGTAGAGCACACTGCCCACACCACCCGTGAAATAGTCACCGTACTTGCTGGCTGCCCCCGCAATGACGATGTATCTTGGAATCCTTGTCAGGCTTCTGTATTCCAGAGGAATGGTGAATTCGACATACCCGCTTGTGGCATTGACATCCAGGGAGCCGAAGGCGATTATGCCCGGTTCTGTCTGCGGATCCACGAATACCTTGTTTCCGGTGTTGATCTGGAACGGTGCGGACCAGTCAGTAAGCATAATCTGAATCATGGCCACATCCTGAGTACCAGCCAGGGATTTGTAAGGATCATTCGCCATGTCTATAGTCACCGGACGGTAGTCGCACCATCCTTTCAATGCAATAGGGCGTGAAGTGAAACCTGTTCCCCATTCGAGGGTAGCCCCGACAGGGTTGAGAGACGCCTTCCCGAACTTGCCGGTGTAGATATTTCCCGCGGCAAGCCTTCCGGCGGCTTTCTTGCTCTCAAGCCTTGCGGCCTTCTTGCCTGTCCCTGACACTGCGACATTGCTTTCTTCAGGAGTTGTCGGATAGACGCTCAGGATGGAAGTTCCGCCGTTGGCTGTGTCCCAGACAGTCGGATTGGCATCCGAAGCATAAGGGTACCAGACCTTTCCGTTCTGCCACCAGTCGTCGAAACTCAGGTTGTAAACAGTTCCTGCTGCATCAGTGGTGAATGAAATGATCTTGGTGTCCTGAGTTGCATCCGAAACTGCCTTGAATTCGTAGTTTGTGGAAGGTTCGAGCGAGTAAACCTCAGCCGTGAATGTCTTTGAGGCCCAGTCAATTGACAATGAGCCTGCATTGACACTTTGCCACTGGCTGTCGGAAGCCTTTCGGTAACAGAATGTCATTCCGGCAGGGACCTGGCTGTTGAACCATTTTCCCTTGAGGATGGCAAAGCCGGCCCAAGGAGTGGCTGACACCGCATCGACCTCAACATCCGACATCACTGAAAGGCTTACAGTCCTGCTCTGGTAATGACTGAGCAGGTCGTAGGCGGAAATCTTCAGGGAATGTTCACCGACAGAAAGATTACTTACGAAATCAGTAACGTCAACCGATGCGGAAAGTGCTCCCGAGGCTATGTAAGGAACGACAATGCCGGAAAGGGTCAACTCCATCAGAACGTCGGAAGAAGCGCCGACCAGTTCATATTCCTTCGTCCCGTCAACATTCAAAAGCAGGCTCTTGAGGCCCTTGTCCGCCGAAACTGACAAAATCTTCGTTGATGCATCTCCCACAGGCACCGACACGACAGAATCAATGTTGAAGCCTTCATTTGAGGAAATGGAGATGTTGGATTCAGTGAAATCAAGCACAAAGTCATATTCCTTCTCGGTCATCGACTCGTCAACGGTCACACGGATGATGAATGCTCCGTTGTCACCCTCAGGGGATTCCTCAAGGGTGAAGTTCAGGGCATAGTACTGGCGAGGTTTCACATTGTCGAACTGTCCTGATGTCCGATAGACCTGTCCATCGGCATTCTTCATCGAAAGTTCCCATCTAAGAACGCCGTCAGCCCTGAGGTAGGCAGCCCTGTCCGCCGTCCCCT
>CAMEBJ010000048.1 GCA_945912085.1 uncultured Bacteroidales bacterium
AGTGGTTCTCTATCATCGCCTGAAGGGTGCATATTCTTGCAGACATCATATTGTAGAGGTTCCCCTCGTTTCTCTTGTAGGCGAACGTGACGCTCATTACGGTCATCGACACGAGAATCAGGAACATCGAGAAGAAAAGCACGGCATTGATTCCGAACCGGAAGTAATTCCTCTTGAAATTCCAGTGTGAAGATTTCCTCCTCCTGTAGGAGAGGATATACATCATCGCAAAAAATATGAACAGGAGGTAGGAATATGTCACGATATATGTCATCACGCTTCGCTTCTTCCGCGAAATGATGATGTACTCGTCCTCCGAGATGGAGGTTATGAAATGGACATATCCGTTGGATCTCAGTGCTTTCTTCCCATCGACAGCCCAGTCGGAAGGGAGTCTGTCCTTGTATATAATTGTAGGATAGGCATAGTGCCCCCTGTCATAGACAAGCCTGTTGGATATGTATTTGGCGTAGGAGTAATAGTTGGGGATATTGATGTTCTCGGGTTTTGAATATTTACCCAGGAGGCTGTAATATCCCCTGTCTTCCCTGTTGATTTTCGGCTCGATGTCAATGTACATCCTGATGAGCCCCTTGCTCTTCGAGTAGTAATGGAAGACTCCGACGTAGCCGGACTGCCCGCCCTGGTCGTAGGTGTAGATGAATCTTGAGTTGTCCGAAATCTGTGTTCCGGAAACAATCCTCTGCTCGAACTTTGAGAAACAGTCCTGCTCGTATGCCCTGCAAACCGTCACTGAAATGTCGTAATTCTGCAGCATACGCCTCATATAGCTCTCGCTCAACCTGTTTGCTATTGTCTGGTCGCTCCTCTCAAGTTCGCTCAGAGCCGAAATCAGTGGGTCGGTTGCAATGGCTTCCTCCACACTTTTCAGGTAGATCTCCAGTCCGAGGTCCCTGTCCACTGCAAGCCTGTTGGCAAAAACCTTCACCCTGTCCTGCTCTTTTCTGAATCCGAGCACTCCGGAGGTGATGGTAAAGAAGGCTGAACAGAGGATGGAGAAGACAATCAGGTACTTGACGGTGAATGAGTTGTATTTTATGCCGAAGAAGAAATGGACAATCGGCTCGAACATCTGGATGAGGAGCATCAGGGCAAGCATCAGCCCGGAATAGCTCAGGTACACCAGAACAGTGAACCACGTCATCCTGTTCCAGATGTAGAGCTCAAGGTAAATGTTCGAGTTGAGTATGAGGCTCTTAAGGGAAATCGTAACCCAGATGATCACAAATGCGAACAGCAGGGCGATGGCGCTGCCGTGAAGCAGGAATGCCGCCTTGGGATGTTTTTCTAATGCCCTTTCTATGAATTTGCTGCGGACAATGTAGCCGGAGAGGATGCAGAGGGTGATGCAGAGATTGACTATTATCAGGGTCCCGAACGAATAGAGGAATGGTCCGTCCGCGTAGATGGTCGGGGAGAAGAAACTTGTCACATCCTGCATCTGGAGTCCCCAGATGTAGGCTATTCCGGTTGCGATGAAAATCAGCAGGAGTGTAATCCTGTAGGTGATGATTGACTGGTGCCTCCAGAGGTAGAGTATGGCTGCAAGTACTGAGAAAAGAAGGGCAATCCACCGAAGTATCGAATTGGCGGGGAACGGGGTGGTCGAGTATGTCTCGCAGATGACCTTCATCAGCGGCTTTCCACCAAGAGTGATGGTCGCGCCTCCGCTCTCGGTAATAGGTATGATTGAGTATTTGGAGTCGAGACGGAGTTTCCCGTTGATCCCGTTGTCGCTCTTCAGGACATTGTCAATCAAGCTGTTCTTGATTTCAAGTCCTCCGATGACCTTGCAGTCGAATCCGTCAGCGACATATTTGACGATATACCATTTCGGACCGATGTTCATATACTGCGGTTCTGCGGTCACGTCCGAAAGCGGGGAGGACAGGCTCATCTTCTGGTTGCCGAGTTTCTGGAAAACGAGCCTTGAACTGATGTTGTCGTTACTGATTGCAAACTGGTTGTTCCAACTCTGGAGGGTGTCATAGACATATCTGTAGATGACCATATCCTCCGGTAGATTCTCGAGATTCAGCCATTGGTCGCGGTCCTGAGCCAGTGCAACGGCGATGTACCTGTCGAGAACAGTCATCCGTTTCTCTATGCGCTTGGAGAGTTTTCGCGCGGTGGCCTCGGTGTCCATTGAGGAAGTGTTGAGCAGCAGGGAGATGAGGAAAAGCACCAGGGCCAGCAGTATGCATATTGTACCGCCGTTGTTTTTAATGTATTCCTTTGTCCTGTTCATATCTTCCCCTTACTCGTGGTGGTAGGGCTCTCCTTTTATTATTGTGAACGCCCTGTAGAGCTGCTCTGCGAAAATCACCCTGACCATCTGATGCGAGAATGTCATTTTTGAGAGGGATATTTTCGCGTTGGCGCGTGCATAGACCGCCCCGGAAAAACCGTAAGCACCGCCGATGACAAAAACAATGCCCCTGCCACCTGCAGACAGTTTTTTTTCGAGTGCTGCAGCCAATTCCACGGAAGACATCTCCTTCCCCCTTTCGTCAAGGAGAATCATCTCGTCCGAGTCCTTCACTGCTGCAAGAATCAGGGAACCTTCTTTTTCCTTTATCTGGTCCCTGGAAAGGGATGAGACATTCTTCAGTTCCGGAATTTCGGCAATGCTGAATGGAATATAGTGCCGGAGCCTGGAAGTGTAAATCTCCAGTCCCTTGCGGACCCATTCCTTGTCCGTTTTACCGACAGTCAGCAGAGTTATCTTCATCGTTCAGTTTTCGCTGACGGCAAAGATAGGAATGTGGCGCGGTATTTGCAATGTTTTGGCGCACAGATTCTCACGTATGAACACATTGGTAACGAAAACCGCCCTGGTGGCAGCTGTTTTGTGCTTTGGCCTGACGGCCTCGGCACAGGGAGGCAGTTACGATGTCTTTGTCCCGATTTCAAAGTACATAAAGGACGGTAATTCCGAGAATCTTTCCGCGTGGTTTGCCGACAATCTGGACATCACGATTCTCTCCACTTCGAACAATTCAAGCCGGAATCAGGCGAAGCAGATCATAAAGTCTTTTTTCAATTCCCACACTCCTCGTTCCTTTGATATCACGCACAAGGCAGGGCGCTCGAATATGAAATATGCTCTCGGTGCCCTGAATGCCGGAGGGGAGATGTTCATTGTAACAATCTTCGTGAGCAGTTCCGGTGGAGGAGCCTATTCCATACAGCAGTTGAAAATTGACCGGATGGAATGATGAAGAAAGTTTCATAAAACCGGATTTTAATTTTTGGCACGGTGTTTGCAAATATGTATTCCGGTTAGTTTAGTTGTTAATAATAGGGTTATAGTTCAGGCGGCAGGCAGAAGTGATTTCTCCCTGCCGCCTGCTTCTTCAATGTCTTTTGTTATTCCGTCAGAAATGTTATCTTTGCAGTTCGAACAATTAAAAAATAAAATTATGGAACAGATAGTAAATGATTCAAATTTCTCTGAAATTATCAATACCGACAAACCTGTGATGATTGACTTCTGGGCAACCTGGTGCGGTCCCTGCCGTGCTCTGGCTCCTGTCGTTGAGGCTCTGGCAGGTGAGTATGAAGGAAAGGCTGTCATTGGCAAATGCAATGTGGACGAAGCTTCTGAACTTCCGATGAAATTCGGCATCAGGAACATACCAACTCTCCTGTTCTTCAAGGGAGGAGAACTGGTTGACAGACTCGTGGGTGCCGTTCCGAAATCTGAAATTGCAGCGAAACTGGATGCTTTGATGTAGGGATATATGAAAAAGTTCCGAATCTTGTTGACGGTAGCAGCCCTTCTGGCCGGTGCCGCTATGTCCGCCCAGGTCCGGTACGGAGTCATCGGCGGAGCCACGTTCTCAACGAACAGACTAAAGGAAATCAATTCCAAAACCTTTACAAATTTCAATGCGGGTCTGACCCTCAAGGTCGGACTTCCTGCAGGTTTCTCAATCCAGCCGTCCCTTGTTTACAATGTCAAGGGCTCCAGTATGACCGATGTTTCGGAAATAGATGCGAATTTCAGCCATTTGGATTTGTCCGTCGGGTATCTGGAACTTCCACTGTCCATTCAGTGGGGACCGGATCTTCTGGTCTTCCGCCCATTCCTTGACGTGACTCCTTTTGTCGGCTATGCATTGAACAACAAGATGGTAGCCACGCATTCCGGAGATGTGTCCACTACCACATCGGAGCGGAATTCCTGGATTGACATGAACCGCTTCGAGTACGGAGTCGGCCTCGGTTTCGGAGTGGAAATATGGAGAATACAGGTTCTTGCCCGATACAACTGGAACCTCGGCAGTCTTTACAATGCAAAGGAAGATGCCTCAGGCTCCACTTTCGGGCAGTTTGTTCAGAAAGCATACGGCAAGCGCAGTTTCGGAGGAGTAACACTTACTGCCGCCATTCTTTTCGGAGGCGGAAACAGGAATAAAAACAAATAGTCCTGATGGATTTGCAGAGACTGAAAGTATTTCTTGGAGAGGATTGGAAGGCAGTTGACGGGAAAATCAGGGCTGTTCTTGAAAGTGGCATTTCTTACCTTGACAACATCAATGAAATGGTGTTGTCAAGGTCGGGCAAACAGTTGAGGCCGCTGATTTCCCTTTTGACTGCACGTGCCTGCGGAGGAGCGAATGATGCCAGTTACCGTTACGCGGCTGCGTCTGAACTTCTCCACAATGCGACCCTTTTTCACGATGACGTTGCAGACCAGAGCGATTTCCGGAGAGGAAAGCCGACTCTCAACTCATTGTTCGGTCCGACCGTGTCGGTGCTTCTGGGAGACTACTGGCTTGTAAAAGCGCTGGACTGTCTTCTTTGCGAGGGTGATGCAGCAACCTGCCTGAGAGTTACAAAGGTTTTTGCCAAGACTCTCGGGGACCTGGCGGCAGGGGAAATGCTTCAGCTGGAAAAGGCAGGAGACGGTGACACCACCGAGGAGGATTATGAAAGGATAATCTACAGCAAGACTGCATCCCTTTTTGAAGCAGCTGCGTTGTCAGCCGCAATCTCGGTGAATGCTTCCGTGGAGATTGAGGCTGCTGTAGTAAAATATGCGGTTGCACTCGGGATGGCATTCCAGATTCGGGATGACATTTTTGATTATTCATCTCCTTCGGAGGATGTTGGGAAACCCGTCGGGGTTGATATTCTTGAAAGGAAGATGACCCTGCCTCTTCTCGGAGCTCTTCGCAATGCCGATGCGCGGAAGGAGAAGGAAGTCCGCGACAAGGTCGGCCAGATGCCGGAGCATCCGGAATACAGGGATGAGATATTGTCTTTTGTCAGGGACAATGGAGGAATGGAATATGCTGCAAAGCGGTTGGATGACTTTGTGTCGGAGGCCGTTGAAGCATTGGAGGTGCTGCCTGCCTCAGAGGAAAAGGAAATATTGAAGGGCCTGGCGTTTTTTGTCGGAGAAAGATTGTCGTGAGTACGGAAAGCATCTCCGTTGAGTATAATGTTTATGGAAACATCCGGATTGAATAGTCTTGAGGAATTGGGCAGGGTACTGGTGTCGATGGCTGACGCCGGCCGTGTGCCTCACGCGATGCTCTTTTATGAAAATGAGGGCTGCGGGGCACTTCCGCTCGTACTTGACTTCTGCCGCTATCTGAACTGCCGTTCTCCAAGGAATGGAAAACCTTGCGGAGAATGCCCTTCCTGCAGGCAGATGGACAAACTGGAACATCCGGACATTCATTTCGTCTTTCCGGTCAACACGAGCAGCCGACTGTCCTCATCGGAGAAGCCTCTTTCGGCAGCCCTTCTGAAATGGTGGAGGGAATTGGTTCTGTCCAATCCGTATTTCCTTGAGAATGAGTTGTATCAGGCTATCGGCATTGAGGGCAAGGCCGCTGCCATCGCTGTTGCTGAGGCAAAATATATAATGGAGAAACTTTCCCTGTCGTCGTTCCAGAATGGTTACAAGGCAGTTGTGCTCTGGCTTCCCGAGAAAATGAATGCCGACACTGCAAACAGGCTGCTGAAGATTGTGGAGGAACCGCCTGAGAAGACTTTGTTCCTTTTCATAACTCATTCTCCCGAGAAGGTCCTTCAGACTATATTTTCCCGTTGTCAGAGTTTCAGGGTCCCTCCCGCTTCAAAAGAGGAGGTAGCCCGGGTTCTCGAAGAGCGCTTCAATGTCACGAAAGACCAGGCAAGGATTCAGGCTGCACTCTCCGGAGGCAGTACGGGCGTGGCCCTGAGCCTGCTCGGTGACAGGGAGGACTATAGCAGGAATATGGACCTGCTCGCGGATCTGCTCAACGGTGCTCTTGAGCGTGACCTGTCAAGGACACTTGAGGCTGCAGAGAATATCGCGTCACTTCCCTCACGTGAGAAATTGAAAGGATTTTGTATCTTTGCAGGTGACTGTGTCAGAAAGATCTATATGATCAGGGAAGGGATGTCTTCCATCTCCAATGCAGCGGAGCAGGAGCTTCCTTTCCTAACCGGGATAGCCAGGGGATGCGGGGATGCCTTTTGTCCCAAGGCTCTCGGATATTTCGACAAGGCGGCATCACTCATTGAAAGGAATGTCAACCAGAAGATTGTCTTCTGCGACCTTGCCGACCGTATTTTTTTAAGTATCAAGTAAATTTTAGGAATAGGATTCCTTACTTGCGAAACTTCAGGTATGAAACTTAACGACAACGAAAGCAAACAATTTGACTGCTCCCGAGGTTGTACGGTGGAACGTACGGACGAAGGTGAACTCAAATGCGAGTATCGCCAGGGATGCTGCAAACTGGAGGTATATGACTGGCTCCCGGGAGTGAAGCAGGAGCAGTACAGAAACTACTTTGAGGTGAGGTTCAAGAACACCCGCAAAGGCATATATATCAATGCTTCAGGCCAGACAATCAAGACTGGGGATATGGTGATCGTCGAGGCTGCAACTGGGCACGACCTCGGAATAGTGACCCTTGAGGGACCTGTGGTCTCCCGTCAGATGAAATGCAAGAAAATTGATCCGGAGAGTGCCTCTTTCAAGAAAATCTACCGCAAGGCAAAGCTGTTCGATATCGAGAAATGGCAGGAAGCCATTGCGCGTGAGCACGAGACTATGATTCGTGCAAGGCAGATTGCAGCCGAGTTGGGACTGGATATGAAAATCGGGGACGTGGAGTTTCAGGGTGACGGAACGAAGGCGATTTTCTACTACATAGCCGATGGGAGGGTTGACTTCCGCCAGCTCATCAAGGTTTTCGCAGAGGAGTTCCGTATCAGAATAGAGATGAAGCAGATTGGAGCAAGGCAGGAGGCCGGACTGATAGGCGGGCTGGGAGTTTGCGGAAGGGAGCTCTGCTGTTCTAACTATATCTCTGCTTTCCAGTCAATTACGACATCGGCTGCCAGAATCCAGGATCTTTCCCTCAATCCGCAGAAACTTGCCGGCCAGTGCGGAAAGCTGAAATGCTGCCTGAATTACGAGACGGCATCTTACATTGACGCACAGTCGAGAATACCGCGCGTTTCCAATCCTCTGGAGTTCCAGGACGGTCTTGCCTATCTGATGAAGACGGACATTCTCAAGGAGGTGATGTATTTCTCCTACGACCAGTCATCAATGGCGAATCTTTACGCTTTGGAGGCATCGCAGGTCAGGGAAATCATCAAGATGAACAGAAACGGAATCAAGCCGGAGTCTCTCAAGAGCGAACCGGAGACATCGGCTCCGGAGTTCGTTTCCGCAGTGGGGGACGACAGTATCACCCGTTTTGACGAGGACCGCAAGAAACGCAGGGGCAACAGGAAGAACAACAAGCGCAGAAAAAAATAATCCGCTCCGTTGCGGATTGGGAATTTGAAAGGTAACTTATGGGAAAGGACAAACTCAGGAAATTCAGGGAAAACGAAACCTTCAGCTGCCTCGTGCAGCCCCGCACGGAGGAAGTGTTCAGGACAGACCACCCGCTGAAAGGGCATTGGGGGGACACCTTCTTCAAAAATGACCGGCCGATTGTCGTGGAACTCGGCTGCGGAAAGGGGGAGTACACCATTGACCTTGCCCTGAGGAATCCTTCCTGCAACTATATCGGGGTTGACATCAAGGGTGCAAGGCTCTGGAAAGGAGCGAAATATGCCACAGAGCACAATCTTCCGAATGTGGCCTTTCTCCGCACCAGAATCGAATTCATTGA
>CAMEBJ010000049.1 GCA_945912085.1 uncultured Bacteroidales bacterium
CAATTTTGAAGCTGCTATAGCCTGAGTAGGTGTTCGGAATAGGAAGGTTGGTCGTTCCGCTCCTGACACCGATGTATCCTCCACCGAGGTCTTCCGAGGCCTCAGTGAAATAGGCGCTCCGGCGCGGGTCCTGATAGCCGTTCATATAGGAGACCAGACAGGCATTCGCCTTGAGTTCGCCCCAGCCGTCAACAATCTTGTAACCGTTGTTGGTCTGTCCGCTGTTGGTGGTGTCGTAGGCGCTGTCATCCGTGCTGGTCATAACGCCGTCTGCAACAGCCTCTTCCGCCTTTAACTTTGCAAATTCGGGTGCCACTCCGCTCAGCCTGATTGCCATCCTGAGCTTCAGGGTGTTGGCAAATTTCAGCCATTTGGCGCAGTTGCCCCTGTAGATGCAGTCCACCTGCTGCAGGTCGGCATTTGTACCTGAAGGAGCCGCCTTCTTGAGATTGTAGATGACGAAGTCAAGGTCCTCGAACATTGCCGTCCAGGCTGCCTGCTCGCTGTCGTATTTGACATAGATGTCACCTTTCTTCACGGTAGTGTAGGGAAGTGGACCCTGAAGGGTGGCGATTTCCTGCATTGCATATACCCTTGTCAGGAGGGCGATTGAGTAAATCAGTCCTTCCGCTCCCTTTTTCTCCTTGAGTTCAAAGAAGTTAGGATATATTTTCGAGTAGAAGTTGTTTGTGGTCACCTGGTTCCAACCTTCTTCAGCATTGAAATATGCGAAAATGGCCGTTCCGCGTCCCCAGTCGTAAGGAGCGGTAATCTGTCCGCTGTAGCAGGCCCACATACAGTTGTTGAACTGGCAGTCGTTCTGCTGGGGACTTGCATAGACATTGAACATCTTGACGAGCAGGTCGTTGTCAGGGAACTCCGTTGGCTGGTATGGAGGTCTGTTGTACTCCTCAAATTTTCCTGTGCAGCCTGAAACCGAAAGGATGCCCGCAAGCAGAGGCAGTATGAAATATATTCTTTTCATTTTCATTCTCTTTAAGGATTAAAACTGCAGTTTGACATTCAGACCGAGATTCCTCGTGCTTGGAATCATATAGGAGTCGAAACTCTGATAGTAGTTGGATGAGGCGGCGGTGGTCACTTCCGGGTCGAAAGGAGCCTTGCAGTAAATCATCCAAAGGTTTCTTCCGACAAAGCCCACCGTGATTCCGCATTTGTCCTTGAACCATTTGCGCGGGAGGGTGTAACTGAGGTTCAGCTCTCCCAGACGGACATTTGTCGCACTGTAGGTGTAGTGGGTCACTATGCTGGCGATGGTCTGGTAGTAATTCTTTGCGGAAACCAGACCGGAGTTGATTCTGACTCCTCCGTTGTCACGTGCGATTGCGCTGTCCTCGGAGACACCGTAGCGGTCGAGGTTGGCCTGGGTCTCGCTGATGACAATGCCTCCGATTCTGGCCGTGAAGGTCATCCCGAGGTTTATGCCCTTCCACCCGAGGTCGAGGGTAAGTCCCATATTTGCTTTCGGAAGTATGGAGCCGATTTTGAATTTTTCCACTGATTTGACAGCCAGACCTGTCTTGGGGTCGTTGAAGATGTAGCCGTTCAGGTCACGTGCTATGACATTGCTGGCATAGACATCTCCTGTGGAGCCTCCCGTGCGCAGGATGATGCTCGCATCGGTGTTCCCGAAACCTCCGACACCGAGCTCAGGCATCTCGATAGGGTCACCTGTGTAAGGGTTGATCACTCCGTCGGCGAGCCTCATAACCCTGTTCTGGTTGCAGGTGAGGGTGTAATGGGCACCAAAGCGGATGTCATTCCATTTGTGGTCATAGCCGATTGCAAGTTCGATTCCCCTGTTTCTGATGTCTCCGCTCTGAACATAGACGGATGAGTAGCCGGAAGATGAAGGGAGTCCTGCGGAGAAGGTCTGGTTCAGCGTGTTGGACTGGTAGAGAGTCAGTTTGAGACTCAGGTCGGTGAAGAAGTTCGCGTCAATGCCGAGTTCGTATGACCTTGTCCTCTCCGGTTTGAGGTCGTAGTTCGGGTACCTGGTCGTGGTGTTCCACGTCTTGCTCTGGGCATCGTAGGAGTAGGTAGGGAGAGTCATATACCTTCCGTAGGAGTTTCCGACCTCGGCGTATGAAGCCCTGACTTTCAGGAAGGACAGCCATTTAGGCGCGTCGAAAAGGTCGCTGATGACGGCTGACAGTCCGACGCTCGGATAGGCAAAGCAGCTGTAGTTCGAATATGCGAGCTGTGATTCCCAGTCAACACGACCTGTCACTGTGAGGAATATGATTGATTTCCATCCGATTTCGGCATTTGCAAAGAGTGCCTGCGCCTGTTCGTGCCAGCCTCCCTGCTGAGGCTGCCACCCTCTTTCGTACCAGATGTTGTGTACGGCAAAGAAGTTCGGAATCTTGAGTCCTCCGATGTAGCCTATGCTTTCTGACTGCTGGTCATTGATGCTGGCGCCGAGGTTCACGTTCACCGACCAGTCGCTGAATTTCTTGTCAAATGTTGCAATGACATCTGCGTAGGTGGTTTTCAGGGTGGAGTGGATGTCCCTGTAGTTTCCGTTCTCGCCTGACCATAGTTCGTTTGTAGATGCGTAAATCTTGTAGGTCTGGCGATTGTTGTAGTTGTCGATTTTCACTCGGCCCGCGATGTTGAGCCACGGGGTGATGTTGTATTTGAGGGACGCATTCAGCATATAGCGGGTCTTCTTGTTCTCGCGAACCTCCCTGTTCATCACCCAGTAGGGGTTCTGGAGACCTGCCGTGACGCTTCCGTACGGCCAGTACTGGACATTGCAGCCCTTGTCGGCATCCCATCTTTCGTACATCCTTATGCTGTCGAAGTCCTCACCCCTCGGGAAAAGGTACAGTGCAGGCAGCGGGCTGTAGTAGATACCCTGGGCCGTGAGGTTCTTGTCGTCCTGGAGAATGAAGCTTCCTCCGAAATCGAAGACCATCTTGTCCTGAAGGAAGGTTGTGGTGTTCCTCGCTGTGAAGTTGTAGCGGTTGTAGCCGCTGTTCGGAAGGATGTTGGTGGAGTTCGTGGAGGAGACTGAGGCATAGGTCTGGTTGCGGCGGTTTCCCGTCGAGAAAGTGATGGAGTTGATTTCATCAAGACCGGTGCGGAAGAAATTCTTCGGGTCGTAGTTGTTGTCAACCCTTTCGCCCCAGGACATAATGTCGTTCGGGTCGTTGCCGTAGCGGCTTTGCATCCTCGGCATCATTGCGATGGTCGAGAAGGTGGTGTTGTTGGAGTAGGTGAGGGTAGTCTTGCCCGCCTCTCCCTTCTTGGTGGTGATCAGTACGACTCCTGCCGCTGCAGCGTTTCCGTAAAGTGCTGCTGCAGACGGACCTGTCAGCATCGTAATGCTCTCAATGTCCTCAGGGTTGAGGTCAGCCACGCCGTCGGTTCCCGGCTGGTCTGACATTATGCTGCCGGAACCTCCGCTACCCTGATTGTACATCGGGAGACCGTCAATCACATAGAGGGCCAGGTTGGACTTGTTGATGGATTTCACGCCCCTCATCACAACCCTTGTTGCAGAACCTGAACCGGAGGCTCCGGAATTGATTGTCACTCCGGCAACCTTGCCGTTGAGGGAGTTCACGAAGTTCACGTCCTTGACGGCAGTGAGGGCACTTCCGTCAACGGCCTGCACGTTGTAGCTCAGGGCTTTTTCGGAGCGCTTGATGCCGAGGGCGGTCACGACGGTCGCGTCAATGAACTCGGACGATGTTTTGAGCATTACGTCAATGGTGGTCTGTCCCGTGAACGCCACCTCAGAGGTCGTGTATCCGAGACAGGATATGTTCAGAATGTCATTCAGCATCACTCCGCCGATGGTGTAGCGCCCGTCAGTGTCGGTGATGACTCCGTTCTTGCTGCCGGACACCATCACTGTCGCGCCGATTACGGGGCCGGTCTCATCGCTGACCGTTCCAGATACGGTGTATGTGTTCCCCTGGGCGAAAGCGGATGTGGAAGATAGAACATTCACCAATGCAGAAAGCATTAAGGCTGGAAACATCAGATGTTTCAGGAACTTGAATGTCTTACACATAGAAAATTTTGTTGATCAGTTATATTTTAACCTTGCAAATATAGACGGATTTTTCAAATCTCAAAGCCAATGGCAGAGTTTAATGGAATATTGTTTAGTGTGCATATCCCTGAAAAGGTCTCAGGCATTGAAGGTTACGTCCTTGAACGCGAGGGAGGGAATCTGCCAGCGTGTTCCTTCCCTGGCATCTGTCCCGGCTGCGATGATTGAACCCCAAAGGTCCTTCATATTTCCGGTAATGACCATCTCTTTGACTGGGTGAACGATTCTGCCCTTGCGGAAGAGGAATCCCTCGATTCCGTAGGAGAAGTCACCGGTGGTCTGGTTGCAGTTTCCGCCGTTGAATCCCGTTACAAGGATGCCTTCGCCGCATTGTAGCATTATCTCCTTTTGTGTCAGTCCCCGTACTCCTGTTTCCTCCATCCCCGGCTCTTCATTTTTTCCGATGACGGAGAAAGGGCGTACAACAGGACGGGAAACCCCTTCTATGGTTGGCTCCATCCCGGTCTTGCCGGCCATATAGGTGTTCACGAAAAACATCCTGACCACCCCGCCCTCAATGACAACCCTGTCAGCAGTGGCAACGCCTTCTGTGTCGAAAAGTCTCGACCCGGCTTTCCCCGGAGTGCGTGCAAGGTCATCAAGGTAAAAATCCTGACTGAACACCTTCTTGCCGAGGCAACCCTCCAGAAATGAATTCTTCTGCTGGATTGAAGAGGCGCTGAGGGCGGAAAGCAGGGGAGAGACCAGCCGCGAACTTGCATTGCAATCCACCACCATCGTCTTCTTCCCAGACCTCACCCGTTTGGGATTCATCTGTGCAACAGCTTTTTCCAGGGCTTGATGTGAGCAACCTTCCGCACTGACATCCTTCAGTCGTGTGGAGGCCTTCCAGCTGTAGCCGCTGTACTTCTTTCCGTCCTCTGCGCAGATTGTCACCTCCGTCCAGAACGAAAATGACGTCTCGGTGTGTCTGCCTTCAAAACCCTGTGAATCAATGAGGTAGTTGTCATCGACGGAATCGTTCCATTCACATTCCACGGAAACAATCCTGTAATCTGAGGATTGTTCATCTTCCAAGTGAGTCCCGGCGAGTGCCAGTTCCATTCTCTGATCAGGGGTAATGTCCGCATACTCAGGGTCATACAGACCCAGTTCAAGTCCGCTAGCCGCATCTTTGGCATATCTCGATGCCTGTGGCAATTTCCGATATTCATCCTTTGTCAGCAGCCTTGTTGCGGCAACGGCACGGCTGATGAAATCGCCAAGCTGGTCTTTCTCTATCAGGTTTGTGGAATATGTACCATATTTACCGTCTATATATAGATATAGGTATATTGACCTGTCAGCGCAGTGTGTGACCTTGTCGATTTCACCGTTCAGCACGGCCACCGTGTCAAGCACATTCTTGCTCAGCGACACCCTTGCACCCTCTGCTCCGAGGTCGGAGGCACATTTGAGGCAGAACCTCGCCGCCTCGATTTCCTTTTCTGTTATTCCATATTTAATATTCATAATCATTCCCCTCCGACGGTAAGTGATTTGACAAGGACGGTCGGCATACCGACCGAGACAGGAACACTCTGCTCCTTTCCGCAGGTCCAGGTCCCGTCATCGATTTTCAGGTCGTTCCCGACAGCGAGTATGTCTGAAAGTGCCTGTGGGCCGTTTCCGATGATGTTGATGTCCTTGACTGGAGCGGTGAGCCTTCCGTTCTCGATGAGGAATCCGCTCTTGACATAGAAAGTGAAATCCCCCTCTCCGATTTTCACCTGGCCGTTTGAGAACTCGTCAACATAGATTCCTTTCCTCACTCCTGCTATGATTGATTCCGGATTTGCTGTCCCGCTACCCATATATGTGGCTCGCATCCTTGGCAGGGGAGCGAACCTGAAAGATTCCCTCCGGCCGTTTCCCGTGGGTGCCACTCCGTAATGCCCGGCGCTTATGCGGTCGTGCAGATAGGAAGTCAGGATTCCGTCGCTGACCATATATGTTTTCTGTCCCGGAACTCCCTCGTCATCGAAATTGCAGGCCCCCCTGTTCCCCGGGATAGTCCCGTCGTCAATGATGTCAATTCCCTGAGGACAAATCCTCTGTCCCATTTTCTCCGCAAAAATCGACTGCCCTTTCCTGTTGAAATCCGCTTCAAAAGCGTGGCCCATTGCTTCGTGAAGGAGTATCCCCGAGGCTCCCGCCCCCATCACCACCGGCATTTTCCCGCCCTTCGGCCTCCTGGCTTCAAACAGGGCGTCAATGCCCCGTGTGGCTTCTGACACCAGTTCCTCACAGAGTTTTTCGCCAATCATCTCCGCCCCGTATCTGAAACTCCTCGACGCACTTTTGCTCTCGTTCCTGCCTTCAGAGGAATAGATGACCGAGACGGTTACACTCCCGAGCGGCCTTGAGTCCCAGGTCAACTCGCCCAATGAATTAAACATCAGGATGTCGGTGTAGGAATATGAAAGTCTTGCGATGACCTTGGCAGCCCTGCTGTCACGGAACTTGATTCTCTGCTCGATGTCTTTCAGGAAGGGTATGAAGGCCTCGGAGGAGGCTTCGGCCCAGGGGTGGAGGGCTTGGTAGTATGGCTTTGGGGAGATATCTCCTTTCGCTATGCCAGGCCGGGAAGACAGTGTTGTGGCATCGCCAGGCCGTGAAGATATATGGGAGCCGCCCCGGGATGACAGGAGAGTGTTTCCGCCCCGGGATGACAGGGAAATCACTGATGCAGCCTTTGCCGCAGAGAGCATATCCTGATAGTCCGTGCTTTCGGAATATGCATAGCCGGTCCTTTCACCGCTCAGAACCCTGATCCCGACTCCGTAGTCGACGTGAAATCCTCCGGACGTGACTTCTGAATCCCTGAGCATCAGCTCATTGTAGGTTGTGTATTCGAAGTAAAGGTCGCACCAGTCTCCACCGTTAGCCAATGCCCGGGCGACAATGTTCTCCATTTGTCTGACATCCGTCCTGAATGTCTTAAGAAAGTGGTCCCTGTTTAATTCCATATCTATCGATCCTCCTCCGCAGATGCAATTGCGCGCACTATTTCGTATGTTTCCCTGTCTTTGATGCTCAACGGTCTTTCCTTGCCTCCCTCTGCGATTACCCTGAAAGGAACCTTTGAATTGTCAGCAAGAATCCAACGGTCGCACAACTGGCTGTAGTCATTGAAGAAGTAGTTGATACCCACGCGGTAACGCCTTCTGATGGTCTCCTCCTGGATATTGTGCCCGCCTGCTGCAACCCTTGCCCTGACTCTCTTTACGGCAAGGTCGGGGGAGTTAAGCCAGAAATAAAGGACCGTTACATAATAACCCTCTGCCTGTGCCAGGGTTATCATTTTAAGGAGAGATCGTGTCGCGAGGGTTGTCTCTATTCCGAAATCCTCCTTTCGGGCAAAAAGATAGCGTATTTTCATCAGCATCAGCCGGCTTGCCTGAACCGACACTCCCTCAGGATTGAAAGGGGAGAGGCCTTTGGCGAACTCGTCGGAATTGACGAACTGGCTGCATTCCAGCATCTCGGGCAGCAGGGTGTAGGAGGCCGTGGTCTTGCCGGCTCCGTTGCATCCTGAAACTATATATAATTGTGGCATATCTAAAAATCTGAAAAGTCCTTACCTGGCAGAATGTGTCACTCCGTAGCCGAAAAGGGCGAAATCCCCGAGGCAGGGGTCATCGGGCCATATTTCCCTGAATGCATCCGTGATTTCCCTGACTGTCACAATGTCCTTTGGCTTGCGTGAGGTCAGTCCCAGTTCAGTTGCCTGAGTGTAAACGTGAACGTCAAGCGGGATGAGAAGGTCGGCGGGAGAGGAGTCCTTCCAGACTCCGAGGTCCACTTTCCCGTCATTCCTGACCATCCAGCGCCGCATCATATTGATTTTCTTGTCCGGAGCCTTCGGGTCTTCCTTCCGTCCGAAAACCAGGGTGCGGATCTGCGCGTTGGAAAGCCCTTCGAGGGAATCCTGACAATTGTAAATATTCCGTAAATTGG
>CAMEBJ010000050.1 GCA_945912085.1 uncultured Bacteroidales bacterium
TCAACAGATACGAAACCCTTGACACTGTGAGGACCGGTTCGGACGGTTCTTTCAAATTCAAGGTGAAGGTCGGGAAAGGGGATCCTGAGTTTGTCTATCTTTTCTACGGAGACACGAAGATTGCATCCCTGCTTCTGGAAAGGGGGGATTGTGTCAGTGTCGGGACGGACACCCTCGGCCACTGTTCCGTGGAAGGCTCCCCGGAGAGTGTGAAGCTCTTGGAAGTGGAGAAGTCCCTCTCGGAGTTCTCACGTGAGTTCATCGCCTTGTCAGATGCGCTTGAGGCTGTGGGAGAGGGTTCCAAAGAAGCGGAGCAGTTGCGCAGGGAACTGGCTCAGTCCTATATAAGGTATTACAGGGACAGGACAAAATATGTGATGGAGAATTCCCATTCGCTGACCGTGGTGCCGATTCTCTATCAGATGATTGCTCCAGGCTTCCCTCTGTTCGGTCAGCAGACTGATGCAATCCATTTCAAGAATATAAGTGATTCACTCTCAACAGTGTATCCTGAATCAAAATATGTCCGTGCATTGAGCCGGGAGGCTGAAAGGAGGTTCAAGCTTCTGGAACTGAACTCGAAGATACAGAATGCTGAGCCGGTCGACTTCCTTGACATTGAACTGCCTGACGTGAAAGGAGTGAAGAGAAAGCTCTCAGAGGTCTCAGGAAAAGTAGTGCTCGTGCATTTCTGGACTTCATCCAATGCCGCCCAAAAGATGTTCAACCAGGATGTCCTCAAGCCGGTCTATGCCGATTTCCATTCCAAGGGTCTTGACATCTATCAGGTTGCACTTGATTCCGACAAGGCTGAATGGGCCAGGACGGTGAAGAACCAGGGACTTGAGTGGGTGAATGTCTGTGATTCCCGCGCTGCTGCCTCTCCATACGTGGGAAGTTACAATCTTGCCACCCTTCCGGTTTCATATCTGCTCGTGAACGGGACATTCTCGACAGAAAAAGTTACTGACGAGGCATCCCTGCGCCGCGCTTTGGGCAAGATTCTGAAATGAGGGTTTGTGGGCAGTCCGTTCAATCATCCGGGCTGAAACTTTTGTATTCCTTTGTTGACTGAAAATTTTCCTGCGTTAATCAGGTGTCGTAATTACGGTCTCGGTATAATGTCTATATTCGCTGAAAATTCATAGACTTATGAAGACTGTTTACAAAACTTTGGTATTTGTGGGCGCAATCGTGCTTGCTGCCTGCAGCAGGAATATTGTACCGGAAACCGGGAATCAGGACTCACCCTACATACCTGTGGAATATGATATCGATGATGAATTGAAACCTTCCGTGTGGTATGCATCAGAGGTCCCGGACTATATGAAGGAAGCTTTCGGACTGAGGAATGTGTCGATTGCGGACAACATCGACGAAGCCGGCATCATCGTTGTCGCTTCCAACGAACTGGAAACATACAGGAGAAGCTTAGTGCTGGCAATGTCGCAGGGCCGTATGGTTTTCGAGATGTGGCCGGACAACAGGTCTCATTACGAGTTCTGGACCTCAATAGGATACCCGGCCTATCTTTACCCCGACAATGAAGGCAATGACCTGCTGTTCCTCGCAATTCACCACTGCTCCTGTTTCCAATTGCAGAACCCGTTCCTGCTCAAGGACTGCGTTCCCGAAATAACAGGCGAAAAATACGAAGAGGAGGATGAGGACAGTCCACAGATGACCAAAAGCGGTGACACCGGTTCGGAAAGTGAACTGATTTCTGATGTCAAGCCGGTGGAAATAGGGGAGACCGCAGAATATCTGAACACCAAGATTTCCTCCTTCGTGGATTGGGCCAATGAACATCAGGAAAAGCATAATGAGTTGACAAAGGCCGACTCCCCGGTTGTGCCCGTGTTCGACGGTGACCTTTCCAAGCGGATTATGGATGCCCATTTCAGCCAGCACGTGAGAAAAGTGCTCAACGTCGGAGTACAAAATTACGAAATCGCCAAGGTGACGTGGTCCGATCCGGACATAATCAGCAGAAACTCTCAAGTCGAATGCGATGTCTATATTACTCCTCTCTATGCCTACGAACTTAACGGGAGCGAATCCGGAGACTATTATCTGGTCACGATGTCGGTAGTCTCACATAACGGGGATTTGTACGGGGTTTATCAAGCCAGACACGGGGCAATCCCGACTTACGCCCACGCATTCTACAGTACCAATATCCAATGGCGCGTCGGTATATGTGACGCATCTGACAATTATCTTGGTGACAGGGTGAGCTTTTATGAGACGCCGAAACCGGCTACGACAATCTCTTCCACCTCCTACACCCACGGTTTCTCAAAGAATTTCAATGTAAGCGGCCAGGGCGGATATGTGGGAGGTAAATTGAGTGGCACAATCACTGTAGGCGGCAGCTGGACCTGGAACAACAGTGAATCCACCACCCTGTCGGATCAGACCATCATAATGGAAACCGATGCCAACCGCAGGGTGAATTACCATTTCGTGACCAACAACATACAGAAGGAGGACGAGACCTCGAAGGCCATTCCTGCAATCGCCAGGTCTGACCAGAAATGCGAGGCGAGCTGGTGCTGGAAGGTTTCAGGGACAAAGGATGACGACGCATCCGAAAGATTCCATTTGTATCTTTCCCTCTATCCTGAATACGGCTACGAATACTATCATCTCAAATGGGCTCAAAAGACACTCTTTATGCACAATTGGAATGAATGCACAGAGTTTTTCGACATTATGCCGCCTGACAGGACACGCACCGGAGTGCTGGAATTTACGAGTACGACAACTGCTGACAAATACATCACCAATTTCAAGATACTTGCTTCTGACGGAACTGCCGTCATTGACACCAAAGACGCTCCATACAAGAAGGATGCTGTCTTGAGATACCAGCTCCCGGTCGGCACCTACAGCATCAGATACGATGTCCTGGATGGAGAAACCGGAAAACCTATAGTTGGTTCACCATTTACAGTCAAGAATGTCGAAGTCACTACCGGGGCTATCGTCAGGAAGAGTCATCTGAGCAACTAATCCAAGTTTTGCAAATGGATAGAAACTACACAAGCCCCGCACTCCAGTTGATGGAAGTCAGCTGGGAGGGGCTTCTTGCGGGCAGCGGGGACACACCTTCCCGGGGGTATGGGGACTCTGAATTGGAAGACCTTGAATAGTATGAAACGCTCTCTTTATATTATATTGTCCCTGGTCGTTTTCTTGTCCCTGGCTGCCCTGGCCTCCTGTGTGAAGGAGGCCGCCGACAAGGGGGAGGCATCCCGCCCTGCGGTATATCTCTCCTCCGACAAGCCGCAGCTCTCAGCGGATGAAGTGACCAAGACCCAATGGACCGGCGAGAGCATAGTCTGGAGCAAGGGGGACAAGGTTCAGGTTGCTGCAAAAGGTGATGGCGCCTGGCTCTCAGCGGACGGTTCTGCGGGCGGTCCGGGGGCTCTGGTTGAATCTACAAGTACTCCCGACTCGGACTGCTCCACCACAAAGTTTGCGGTTCCTTCATCCTTTCTGGAAAACACTCACGATTTCTGGCGGTTTTACTCCGTATATCCTTCATCCTGCGTGACTTCCTCCTGTCTTGACGCATCCGGCGGAATACCCGTGAAGATTCCCCAGGTACAGCTTCCCGTGTGTAACGGAGATGTAAATTCCTACGACCCTTCGGCAGACTTGCTTGTGGGGAGGACGGATGAAATCAGGCAGCTTGAGACCGGAGGAGAATATGCTATGGTTTGGGACCGGGCGGTGGCCCACCTTAACCTGAACTTCACGAATCTTCCGGATATGAACGCAGGCGAGGAACTGGTTTCAATCCTGATCCGCACGGACCAGCCCCTTGTCAACAACTTCTCTCTCACAACAGACGGGGAACTCGTGCTGCCACAGACTCCCGGTACCGACAATGTGCTCACGATAATGAGGCACTCGGGCAATATGTACCTTACTTCCGATGCCTCGATCAGGGATGTCTGGGTCTGCGTGCGTCCGTGTACGGTGAATGAGATTACAGTGGAGATTCTCACCAACGAGGCCTCTTATGTGAAATCCTGGACCGGAATAAGCCGAACCTTCTCCCGCAACAGGCGCAACACTATGAATATCAATATGAAAGGAGCCAGAAGGATTGCCACAGGAAGCACCTCCGACACCAAGTCTCTCAGGACAGTTTTCGACACCTCTTTCGATGTGGATTTGCCTGAAAAAGTCCTGTTTACATATCACGAATACGCCTCCGGATCAACATTGTCTTATGATGTCAAGATGCCGGCCGCTTCAGTCAGCAAAGCCATAGACCTGCATATTGAAGTGCTTCCCATCTATGTTTTCGGAAACTCGTACGATTCCGGCGACTATTACAGCGTCAGCGGCTACTGCGTAATTCACAATGCGGGATTTTTCAAGGTCGAGCAAAAGACTGAGACCCGCGACCACTGCATCACCACTCACGGGAGGTATATGGGAGAGTACAAAATCAATGTCCAACTGTTGACATCCGCGGGAGAAAGTGTGAGCAGCGACAACGTGTCCTTCCTGGTTACTCCGGAGCCTTCCACGACAATTGGCGGCACGACATATACCAAGGGTTCCAAATTCGGATTCGAAGCCAAGTACCAGACGGGACGGCTGGAAATTGAAGAAGAGTCAGGTGCCATTAACTGGGGAACCCTAAAAATGGGGATTCTGGGTTTGGTTTTCTCAAGCGATGAGGTTTCTTCACAGGAACTCCCGGACCAGAGCGTTACTATGTCGACCGGACCTTACGACAGGTCAGTTTCATACAGTCTGGTGACCAACAATGACGGACCCGGCATAGTGCCAGCAATAGCCCGCACCGACCAGCGTATGGATTTCAGTTGGGTATGGCACGTCCATAGCGGCTGCTATGCTGCAAAGGACAATGATTTTGGGAATATGAAAATCAAAATCGGTGTGACTCCCATATACAAGACTTCTGTTACGGACAGCAAAGGCAATATCACCGGCAGCTACCAGGAAGAGACCCCGGGATTCACAACCGGATTTGACCTTCCCTCTCTCAACAGGATTCCGGCAGGGGAGGTTAAACTCACCAATACCAGCAAGTATTACATTTCAAACATACTTTTCTATCGCAGCGGAGAATACGGCATCAAATCCCCATATTATTCCCACTCAGGGGCATACGACAAGGATCAGACGGCCTCCATCCTGATGCGCGAAGGCGAATATGACATAGTGTTCGAGAAACTGGACGGAGAGACCCGGGAATCACACGGTCGTTTTATCATACGTGGAGTAAAAGTCCAGACTGATGAAGCAGTTTCCACATCGACTATGAAAGGAGAACAATTGTAATTGTGGGTTTACCTGAATTTGTCAGCCAATATGACGCAACTTATTGTTAGAAGATACATAAATGCAATTCTGTATGAAAAAAAGTAATCTCATCACCCTGTTGATTCTCGTGGCAGTGGTTCTTGTGACATTCTCGTCTTGCCGCAAGGACGGAACTCCGGTTCCTGAGGACGGCCCTCAGGAAATAGAAGCCTTCTTGAAATCCATTCCCCGTGTTTCCTCAGTGCAGAAACTGGAGGATGATTGGGAAGGGTTTGAGAGTGCCTGGCAGTTGAAATTCGTCCAGCCGCTTGACCATTTTGACGAATCTGTGAAATACAGAATATTGCAGAGGGTTTATGTGCATTTCAAGTCGTTTGATGCTCCGGTCGTATTTTATGGAAGCGGTTATGAGATTATGAATATCTTTCCTGACATCTCACAACTGCTTGATGCTAATGTTGTTGAATTTGAGTACCGCTATTTTGGAGAGTCGGTTCCGGACGGTATGTATCCCGATGTGAACTGGACCTGGCTGACCTCGCGTCAGGCGAGTGAGGACCTTCACGACATCTATGAGGCTTTCAAACCTGCGCTGCGTGGAAAGTGGGTGTCAAGCGGTGTCAGCAAGGGAGGCATCACATCGGCAATGTATGCCCGTTTCCATCCGGATGATATGGACCTCTATCTGCCGTTCTGCGCCCCGTTCTGCAAATCTTTGAATGATGACAGCATCGGCAGGTGGATATCAGACGGAGTGGCTTCTCCGCAGGTGCGTGAGGCTATGGTTGGGTTCATAAAGATGGCATTGTGGATGCAGGAGGAATTGTGTGAAGAGGCTGTCACAAGAGAGGGATTTGAAGGACAGTCCTATGAAGCCATTGCTGACCAGATGTCGGGATATATCATCAATGCGTTCTTTGATCGTCTTGCCTATCAGTCTGTAGATGAATGGCTCCCATATATTCCTGACGAGGAATCGGGTGCTTCTGAGGTGTTGGATTTCATATTGAACTCAAACAGCGGGCGGACTGAGGGAAAACGCCGCAGGGATATGCTGGTTACATTCACAAAAAGCGGTGAAGATGATTCGCTGATTAGCAGCGAACCGTACGAACCTCAGGCACTCAAGGAGTTGGGCTATTTCAGTTTCGATCTCACTCCCTATCGGGATGAAGTTGAAGAAGGTCTTGTCGGAGAGGAGGATGCCAGATTCGGGGATGATCTCGGGACACCTGCCGAAAGGGCTGCAATAACCTACTCCGACACTCTGATGGTCAATTTCTTGGAGAAATTCCTCCCGCGGACGGGTGCAAAGATGATCTTTGTCTATGGACAGGACGATTTCTGGACCGGAGCCGGAATCAAGGACAACTGCGGTAATCCGAATATAGGAAGATTCGTAATCCGTGACAGCAATCACACCGATGACTTCCTCAGCTATCCTCACAAGGAAGACAGCAATGCTCTCACAGCAGCAATCAACGGTGTTCTTGGATTGTGATTGAGGGCGTTTGAAATGAACAATTGAATTTGATAGACAATGAAAAGATTTTTGATGAGTATTTTCGTGCTGACTCTATGCATTGGGGCAAGAGCCCAGTGGAGTGTCGGCGTTATGGCCGGTTATGACTACAATGCCTATTCTATGGCCAAGGGATATGCCTACGACTACCGTTACGGCGGGATGGGCGGTCTGGAGGTGACAGTGCCCGTGCAGTACGATTTCCTTGACTGGCTGGGAGTCAGGATGGACGTGTCATACGTACAGAAGGGTCACACTATGCACCGCACAGGGGTATATGAGGGTATGTGGACTGATACCAGGGACCACTATCTGCACGTTCCGCTGATGTTGTCCTTTTCTTTCGGCGGCAGGAAAGTCCGCGGATGGGTGGATGCAGGAGGTTATGTCGGAGGCTGGCTTGCAAGCCGGCAGAAAGGAGTGGAAAGTTATGTGATTGGTAATGAACCGGCTCAGGAGGGATCTTTCGTGTACTATCAGGATGTGAGAGCTTACCATTTCAATGAGAAGGTGGAGTTTGACAGCAGGCGGGACCGGCGTTTCGATGCGGGGCTGACCGGTCTTGCCGGTGTGGGCTGGCGGGTGACCCCGCTTGTGGAACTGAGACTGGAAGGCGTGTGCTGGTACAGTCTCATTGACACAGCCTCCGGAACTGCGGATAACGTGGCTCCAAGGTACAACACCACCTGGGCCCTTCGGCTGGGTTGCGCATTCCATTTCGGAGAGCGGAAATAGCCTTAAATGTCAAATAGTTTCCATATTCCTTAAAATCAAGTAATTATGAAAAAATCTATATATATCCTCATTCTCCTGACTGCATTCCTTTCAGGATTTGTGTCCTGCCGCAAGACGGAGGCTGAAATCCTCACTCCGTCGAACCAGATGGACTACAGGCTGCCTTCGGAGCAGTTCCTGTCAATCTGGAATTCGATGAACACCAATTATGCGATGTGGGATCTTGAGAAGAAGGACTGGGGCTCGGTAAAGGAGGAATATCTGCCGGAGTTCCTGGCTCTTGATGATTCAGTAAGGGCTGGCGAAAATATCTCCACTGCGCATCTCAATAAACTCTACACGGACATTCTTGGGGACCTGACTGACCATCATTCATCCTTTATGGTTAAGAACATCTGGGCTTCCGATGAAGAAATAAACACATTGACGGTTGCCCCGTCCAATATTGAACTCAGGAAAAGGGATTATTACCACGA
>CAMEBJ010000051.1 GCA_945912085.1 uncultured Bacteroidales bacterium
TCCCGCGTCCAGTACCTTCCGTGGTAGGTTTTAGTAGTCTCGGTGACATCACTTTCCGTCCAGACCGTGTGCTCACTGACTTTACCCCAGCAAGGCAGGAAAATTTCCTTCTCAGGCTTGTCCTTGCGTCTGATCCACAGTCCATAGACTCCCGACTCAGTATCGCGGCACATCTCAATATCGTGCAGGGTCTCGTTGAAAAGGTCGACGTAGTCGGAGCGAGCCGGGGTTTTCCACTTGAAATCGGTTATATTGTCGTAGTAACGGGCAAGATAGTCCTCATCCGACGGGCTTGAAGGGGTCACCTCCGACCAGAGGAAATAATAATCGACCGTACTGTAGATGTAATCCAATATGTTGCACTTCGACCACATCGTGAATCCGTCATTATTCTCCACCATCCTCATAAAGGCGTAGGTGTAGAGATTCTGCCGGTCCTGCACCCAGTAGGAGACATTGAGCAGGACATTTCCCGTGACATCCTCAATCGGGTGGTTGAAGCCGTCGGTGATCCAGTCCTCAATGGTAACAGCCTCAAGTTCGACCGACTGCTCGTCAATCAGATTGAAATTGAAGGTGTAGATTCTGTTGCCCTCAAAAGTCTTGACTGCACTGGAACGGAAGAAATCCTCGGCGGGGATGTTGAAGGTGTGCGTCTTCTCACGGGTCTCAATGATAAAGGCAAGTGTGGCTCCGGACATAGAAGCGTCGCTGTCAAAAGGCAGACACATCGCATAGTAAGTCCCCTTGCTTGTGGTTTCTCCCGATTTGGCCCGGATGAGATTCCCCTTGCCGTGGTTGACAGAGGTCTTGATTGTGTGGAAATAGCCTGACTTGTCGGAGGATTCGCTGACTGAAACGCTCTGTCCGTCGGTTTTCCAGACAATCTTGTCAGGGAAAAGTCTGTTGCAGGTAATCTTCACGGACTCAAGGGTCACATCACTGTTGGACTTGTTCGTGACATTGAACCTGAAAACTGCCGGAATCGAGTAGAAATTGGTGGAATTGGCCGTAAAATTCTTGTCCGAGGCAGATGGAGTACTTTTGACAGTGGACTCTCCCCGGATGATGCAGTAGGGCTCGAACTCTTCCATCTTCCCTGACGCGCTCTGCTCAAATATGCTTGGCATTGAGAATGTTACCTCAACGGCTGTTTTGGAAGAAGTTGTCTGAGCCAAGGAGGAGCCTTCGACAGGCGAGACAAAAAAGAGTTTGTCGCCTGATTGGGCGGCCGATGATGGAAGAGTCGAAGCCGAAGCGGCACGCAGTGCCTTGTTCGGGTAGGAAGGGTCAATCAACGAAATATTCATCCCTGAGAACCACTTTCCGCCGTCCCACTTAACGATGTTTCCGCCTTTTGACACAACGGCAATCATCTCGCCGCCCACATCCCAGACAAAGGAAGCGGAGCCTTCATTGTCCTCGAAATGGGCACGGGTGGAGACGGTTCCGGGGGCAAGGACCATCTCGACCCTTGCGCCCTCTCCATTCGAGCTGTCGGGACACGCATCCTCCCTGCTGCAACCGAGCGTTGTGACGGTGCAGAAAATTGCAAACAGATATTTCGTCGTTTTTCCTCTCATCTTTCTCTATTCAAAAGTGTGTTCTCCACCATTTTCCGGTGTCATCCCGATGAAAAGTTCCTCGGTGCCGACAAAGACGAGGTTGGCCTTGTCAGTGTACTCGAATCGGTAGAGGTAGGATTTTCCGCTCTCCCAGGCCTTGGACATAGTGAACTGGACACTCCTTACTGCTCCACCGACATTAAGGGAAACCGTCCACTGCCCCTTTGAGGCGGGGTCCGGAATCACATACCACGGTGAGGAAGTCTGGTAGAACTCCTCGGAGTGAGCCGGGATTGAAAGACCGGGAAAGGTCAGAGGATCACTGCTCCGGGCAGTGACATTCAAGGTTCCCTGAACCACGGCAAGCCTTGACCAGTCGTAGTCAAATCCGAGAGTCGCCGCAGTAGCGTAAGACGCGGGAGGAGTCAGGACCAGGCCGGTGATTTCAAGCGGAGAGTCCGAGATATATTTCACCGCAAGGTTGACACGCGCATTGGCATATCTGAACTTCAGGTTCACTGTGTTTCCGTACTCGGGGTCGGAACGGGAGACACTGTAGGGTTCGCTCAGAAGGGTTGTCTCGGTCAGGACTTTCGTGGTGTTCAGGGCAAGGTTCACCGAATTTGCAGTGATTTCACTGATTCTCTCCAGAGGAGAGGCAGCGTGGAAGGTGTACGATGCTCCCGACTGGCTCCAGAACTGGAGTTCCTGTCCTTCGGTTCCATCCCCGTCGGTGTAGGACCAGCCCAGGACAGGGTCATAGTTGACCCGGTAGCCTTCCATAATGGAAGAGGTTCCTCCCCCGTCAGTTATGGTTCCCCACACCTTGAAACTTGCAAAGTAGGTATATAGGTCCGTTTTTGTCTGAGGCAGGCTGGCAAGCCTTTCTTGCGCGGACACACTGCCTGCCTGGCTGTCCTGCTCAGTTGAGAAAGACACCGGCACACTCCCCTCCCCGGCCGGACCATCCTTGCGGCAGGCTGTCAGGAAGAGAAGAAAAAGAATCAGGAGTGTCGGTTTTCTCATAATCATTGCTTTGTGACCGGCGGGACGGTCAGGTCCCGCTGGCCTGGGGGGGATTAGAGGTTGATTGTTACATTGACGGTGTTGGCATTTTCCCAACTTTCAACTGATGCATCAAATTTAATGGCACCACCAATAATCTTCTTTCCTGCATCATTAGTTTCATTGTTACCATCAAGGTCGCCCGGTTGCTCAGGGTCAACATAGCCTGCGCCACCGTTTCCTGATTCACCGAAGAATTTTATCGTGACAACATACTTTTTGCCCTGCACAAAATTCAGTTCAGCAGGCACTGGAATTGCCATCCAAGCAAATGCATTCCCTGTTCTAGGATAAACCTTGAAATCACCTGTTGTTGTAGTAATCTTCACCCTAAGGCCAAGGTATGTTCCATGTGATGTATTTGTTAAATTAGAGTCTTTATTCCAGGAAGTAACACCCTGAGGAATAAGATACCATCTCCCACCGTCATCACCTGATTTCATAACCTCCTGAGAAGATGTTGTCAATGTCTTGGCATTGAATATCTCATCGTAATCTGATGAAGTGGCAGAATTTATCTTATCTTCCGGTGCCTTCATCGTTCCTGTTGAGAAAGTATAGGTTCCTTCACCTGCAAGATTGGCAAGTTTTACACCATCAACCACAACTTTGTAGTTCGAATTGGTGCTCAAAGCATTGACAACGACCTGCGTAAGGTAGTGTTTAAAAGTAAGAGGAAGTGAACTCTCCGGATTTGTAGCATCCGATTCAATCTTGGCTGCTGCATATGCAGCCACAAGGTCCTCCTGATTTGCAAGATCTGCTGCCGGGGTTACCTTCACACTTTGTGTAGTATTATTCATTGTAATATCAAAGCCTGTGGTATTTGCCGGTTTGTTGTAGGCATAGAAATTCAGAGGATATGCCGGCCAGAAGTACACCGGCGAACTCACCCAGACAGATGCTCCTTTCGTAAAAGTAACATTGTTAAAGTAAACGGAACCGTTTCCAATTGCCGATGCTTGGAAAGAAGTAAGGTTAGATGTAGTGACATCCACCTGCGCAGCCTTGGTAGGCTTTGCAGTGTAAGCAGAGAAACCGATGCCCTTCTGAGCACCATCAGTTCCGCTTGTAATGACCTCTGTCTTTGTGCAGCCCGCTACCATCAGAGCGATTCCTGCAAGAAGAACAATTGTTTTTTTCATAATTTTTGAATTTTAGTTAATATAAAAATTGTTGTTATTGTTTGGTATTTCAATATCCGTAAATATTAAATATCTCGCTATATATTACATATTTCATTATATATTACATATTTCATTAAGCATCAATTACATAGGTATATCAACCACCTCATCCTCCCATTCGGAGACATCGGTATTGAAACCTCCGCCGCCCTCTTCTCCCACAACCTCGGGCAGTACTATTTCAAGGTCGAGGTTGAGCGTCAGGTAAAGACTGACATCAACCGAGATGAGGTCGGTGACATCGAAGGTCAAGGGATAAGGTTCCCCGTTGATCAGGACAAAATTTATGTCAAGGTAATATCTGCTGTCCGTGGTGCCGTCCCCGATAAGGCCGAAGGACAGGAAACTGGCCGTGATGGTGCCGTCGGAGTCCGAACCTGCATCGAACTTTCTGTTGTTCAGGACGAATGCGTGGGCGGCCCTGTCGGTGGAATTGGTCTGGGTGCTAATGTCATAGCCGGCGGCGACTCCCCTGAGGAATGACAGGGTGGTACCTCTGGCATATTTGAGACCTTTCACATGAGCCTTGATGTTCACCTGGGAGACAACCGGTTTCATCAAGGCAGGAACAACCGTGGCAGACTCCTGCGAGAGGTCATATTCAGGACGATCATAGTAGTAGTCAATCTGTTCCGGAGATATGTGAAGCCCCCGAATGACCGACATTGCGAGAGTGTCCGGTTCGACTATGCAGTACTCTTCATCCTCTGACTTGGAGACGGGTGCTGCGCTACCGGAAGCAGAGGCGGCAGTTCCTTCACTTTCAGAGGCAGCTCGGGCCTCGGCCTGGGCTTTCAGGTGTTCGTTTAGTTTCTGGCTCCGGGACTCATCTTTCACTCCCCGGGCCTGGAATGTGCTCAGGTTCTGCTCTCCCCTGAAATCAATCCTGCCTTTGAACTCCTCGGGAGTGTCATTCATCACGACAAGGGTAAAATCGCCCTGCGGAAGTTTGATGTAGCATTTCTGGTCGGCACTGACAGGCGGGAAACGCTTGTAGAGGGAGCCGTCGGATTCCCGGTAAGCATAGACGGTAACTCCGTTCGGATGCACGGCAGAGGTGCTCCAGTCAGGTTCGACAAGAACCGTGGCAGTGTTCGACGAGGCATAGTAGAGATGGTCCCTCTGGCAGGAGAACAGCGGAAGAAGGACAAGAATTGCCACCACAGGTCCGGATGTGTACTCTGACAGGAGACGCAGCAGGCTTTGGAGGAGAGTTGAAACCGACCGGATCATCGCTCACCTCCTTTTTTGGAATGAATCATCCAAACCAGTGAGACAGAAGCCTTTGTCGGCAGGAAGCCTGAAAGTCGCCTTGCCTCCCAGGGGTAAGCGATTGCCTTTATGTCACCGAATTTGGTGTCCTTCGCGCTGAAGTATTCCTGAAAGTCGCAGCGGAGATAGCCCGCTCCAATGCTGTACTCAAGTCTGAGACTGTTACTGATTCTATGGGCAAATCCCGCACTGACTCCGCCCAGAAGGTAGAAATTTCCCTGGACTCCATTGCCCCGGGTAAGGGTTCCGAGCTGGAAGTCGAAGTAGCCCGCTCCAGTGTATATGCCGGCAAAAAAGCCTGTCATCGGTTCCCTCTCGGCTCTTTTCCCGAACCAGTAACGGCCTTCGAGGGTTCCTCCCAGCATCTGGATTGTAACATCTTTACTGCGGTTGCGCCACCACGGGAAAACCACATCGGCAGCCAGGCTGAACCGGCTTCCAATCGGAACTTCGACACCGAGATTCAGCAGGGAGGCTGCATCAAAAAGCAGGTTTGTCTTCAGGGCCAGGACCGGTTTGCAAACCCGGGTACCTCCGTTTAATGACTTTTGTCCGTCGGGGATGGTCTGTGGGGCCGTATGGTTTTTCCGGCCGGAGAAGGTCTGCTGGGATGGAACTGCCGCCTGATCAAAAGACAGAGAACGAGGGGGCGTTTCAAGTGATGTCAGAGAGGAGGCAACCGGGGGCTCCGGCAATGGTGATTTGACCCCGGCCAGACGGTCGGGGCCTTCTTCCGCATTCTCTGCAGAGACAGAAACACATTTACCCGGGACCCCGTTCCTGTCAGAATAGGTGACAGTCAGTGTAACCTGCCGCAGGAGCGGAAAGAACAACTTGTCCATCTTCCACCAGAAGCGGCCCCTCCACATATCCATAGCAGCCTTCTTGCGTCCGCCGACAATTTTCCCTCTGCGAATGACATATACCGGCGTGTTGTCAATTATCCGGGTCGCTTCTTCGCTTCCCCTCAGCCCGGATTTCTTCAAAAGCGACGAGAGTGCGCTCCAATCCTCACCCGAAGAATTGATTTCAAATTCGAAACCGGAAAGACCTTTTTTCCTGAATATGGCAACTGCCAAATCTGCACGCCTTTTGCACAAGGCTTCATTCTCTCCGATTTTTCCTTCAGGAGATGCCGACGGACGGACACGGACAACACTGTCTATTGCAATGTCCCTCAAACGGGAAAGACTGTCAAGTGAGACAAAGAAACGCCTGAGATTCTCCCTATTGCCACTCAATTCAGGATCCAGAAAAGACTTACCCCGATGAAAGAAAATCTGAACCTTCAGGCTGTCAGAGACAGTTATACTGTCTGAAACCACTTCTGTCTTTGCAGAAGCAGAACAGATTACTGCAGAAAGGAATACCCCCCCCAATATAAAAACTATCTTCTTGACTGACAACATATAAAACCTTTTAGGGGATCACTCTTCTGAGAAGGCACCACCCTTTTGGTAAAAAAATCCCACTTTTTTTTTGGGGGGCAAAGATAGCAAAAATCTTCGCGCGCATATAAAACTATATAAAAATTCATCCTCTGACAGAATTTTTCATCCTCTGACAGAATCATTTCTGATTCGGAGCAATGCAGGCGAAACTGCCGTCCACGACCTTGTCGGTATAGAGTATGCCGTCAAGATGGTCGGTCTCGTGCTGGAAAATTACATATATCTGAAATACACGGCTGAGGCAGCCGTGACTGCTGCCGTCTCTGTCCTCAGGCGGGAGGCACCCAGATGTATTGGAAGATAGCCTTTTTCAAGGGCAAGCGCAACCTCCTCGGGAGAAAAATCACCCTCTGGGCCTATCAGGATGGTGATTTTTTTGCATTCGTACTCCCGGAGAGCCTGAGCGATGGAGATGCGCGGAGAGTTTTCATTCTCAAAACAGCAGGCAATCAGTTTCAAGCCTTCGGCCGGCTCGTTGAGAAAATCCTTGACAGACAAGGGCTCCCGCACCTGGGGGATGGCGGCCTTGAGGGACTGTTTTGTGGCTGAAAGAAGGATACGGCAAAGGCGGTCCGTTTTGAAGACCTTCCGCTCAGACCTCTCCCCTATCAGTGGAACGATAGTGTCCACCCCGATTTCACAGGCTTTCTCGGCAAACCATTCGTACCTGTCGGCATTTTTTGTCGGACAAACGGCAAGCGTGAGATTGTAGGGATGGGCTCCCCATAGAGGGGTGCTCTCAAGGACCTGGCAGGAAGCGGATTTCGGAGAAGCCTCCAGAATGGAGCATTTCATCAGGGTTCCCTGTCCGTCAATCACATTGATGATGTCTCCAGTCCTGTGTCTGAGCACTTTGACACAATGCGCGGCCTCATCACCCTCCAGGCGACAAATCCCGCCGATTATGTTTTCCGAATAAAAGATTTCCATATTTTCCATGCTCCATTTCCGTGGGTTCTCACCCCACAAGGATTGCAAAGATAGGCAAAACATTTTCTCTTTCCGGGACAAAAGTGATATTTTTGCAGGCGGATTATTCAGACAACAAAAAAATTATGTACATAGGTTTGCTTTCAGACACACACGGTACCTTTGACAAGCCTTTCAGGGATTTCTTCGAGCCGGTTGACGAAATATGGCACGCCGGAGATTTCGGCAATTTCGAAACCTTCGGGGCGATTTCCGTCTTCAAGCCTCTGAAGGGTGTGTACGGCAATTGCGACGGGCAGGAACTCCGCTACGACAATCCCCTTTTCCGCTCCTTCGAATGCGAAGGGATGAAGATTCTGATGACCCACATCGGAGGCTATCCTGGGAAATATGACAGGAGGGCATATTCACTGATTAGAGAATATAAGCCCGATATTTTCATTTGTGGCCATTCACACATATTAAAAGTGATAAATGACAAGGAAAA
>CAMEBJ010000052.1 GCA_945912085.1 uncultured Bacteroidales bacterium
GACAACAAAGAATAGTCCTTCCCTATGCTCAGCCGCCTTCAGGTCAGAAATTATGTTTTGATAGACTCTCTGGACATCAGGTTTCCGGAGGGTCTTGTCATAATCACCGGTCAGACAGGAGCCGGAAAGTCAATCCTTCTGGGGTCCATCGCGCTTGCACTCGGTTCGAAGGCCGATGCTTCGGTAATCGGGGAGAACGGGGACAAATGTGTAGTTGAGGCGGAGTTCGAAGCCGACCCCGACGATCCCGTCCTCCGCTCGCTTGTCGGGGAGATGGATGCCGACTGGGATGACGGACATCTGATTCTCAGGAGGATGGTTGGAAAGACTTCCCGTGCCAGGGCCTTTGTGAATGACACGCCTGTCACAGCATCTTCACTCCAGGCTCTTGCAGGCCGTTTGATTGACATTCATTCCCAGCATCAGACCCTCCGTCTATCCGACGGGAAGTTCCGTCTGTCGGTTCTTGACCATTACGCCGGCAACGCCGCACTCCTTGAGGAATGCTCAGCGGCCTGGTCTGCCTGCACCTCCGCCCTTTCGGAACTGGAGGAACTCAGGGAAAGGATTGCCCGGTCGCAGGTGAGGAAGGAGTACAACGAGGCACGCTACAGACAGCTCGAGTCAGCATCCCTTCGCGAAGGTGAATTGGAGGCCCTTGAGGCCGAGCAGAGGCAGCTTGCCAATGCCGAGGAAATCAAAGGCGGCTTGTATGCCGTTGAAAATCTTTTTTCCGATGATGACCAGACCGGCAGGATGTCGCTGGACTCCGTTCTGCGGGAGGCAGGCAGAAAACTGGAGAAAATATCGTCTTACGTCCCACAGGCCTCTGCCCTGAGTGAAAGGATCGAGGCTTCGAGGGTTGAGCTTGATGACGTCCTTTCCGAAGTCTCTTCCCTGGGGGAGAGGATGTCCTTCTCGCCGGAAAGGCTTTCACAGGTTGAGGACAGGTTGTCGCTGTTGTATTCGCTCATGCAGAAATTCGGCTGCAGTGACGAGGCACAGCTCATTGCCTGCCGCGATTCCCTTTCAGGGGAACTTTTTGACACCACGGCTGCACAGGAGAGGCTCGAGGTCCTTACCGCCCGTCTGGACTCCCTGAAAAAGAATTACGATGAAATCTGTGCAAGGCTCCATTCTTCCCGTGCTCTGGCTGCACTTCCTTTTGCCCGTGCGATTGAGGATTCCCTGCGCGGTCTTGAACTGCAGAATGCAGTGTTCTCAGTAGAAATCCGTCCTTCAGCCCCGGGATCTTCCGGAAAGGATTCGGCGGTCTTTCTCTTCTCATCAACTGGCCGGAATCCGGTTGAGGTCGAGAAATGTGCTTCCGGAGGAGAACTCTCGAGGATAATGCTCTGCCTGAAGGATATGATGGCACGCTACACCAAGATGCCGACTATGGTCTTCGACGAGATTGACACTGGTGTCTCAGGAAGCGTTGCTGACAAAATCGGCTCCCTGATTTGCTCGATGGGGGAGAATATGCAGGTTTTTGCAATCACCCATCTTCCGCAGGTTGCCGCAAAGGGTCTTGCCCATTACCTCGTCTCCAAGCAGACCGACGAGGGTGGCAACACCTCCACTACAATAAAAAAACTCTCTGATGATCAGAGAGTTCTCGAAGTCGCCAGAATGCTCAGCGGCTCTGAAATCACGGAGGCGGCAATCGCCAATGCAAAATCCCTCCTGGGAAAACTCAGGGATTGACCTGCCTGCTGACAGAGTAATCGCTGCCGTAGACTATTCTTCTGATTGCGTAGTTCACATATCCTCCCCTTTCTCCCTCACTGTCAGTCCTTGCCTTGAACCTGAAGTCTGACTGGAGCATTTCTTTCTGCTCCGTCACGAGGTAATCCGGCCATTTGTCACCGAACTTTGAGCAGAGTGTCCCGAAGTACATCATGGTGTCGTAGCCCTGAAATGCGTATGGGGTGGGTTCAGTGCCGCACAATGCCCTGTACTGCATCAGGAAGTTCATCACTTCTGGCCTGTCGTAGTCGATGTAGTAGGAAAGGGATGCGTGAAATTTTGTGTTGTGCAGGTTGTCAATCTCGATTGTGTCAAAGCTCCTGATTTTGGCAGCTCCGTAGAGTGTTACCTTGTACTTGTTGTGAATCAACAGGTTGAGGTTCCTGATTACATCGTTCACAAAGGCTTCGCTCTCGGATGCTATGATGATTCTGTTCTCCCCGGTCTCGGTGAGTTTCGGGGTAAGGTTCTCCATCACGTCCCTGCCCTCAAGAATGTTGTAGGAAAAGGATTCGTGGCTGCCAACGCTTGAAATGATGTCCCCGACTGCCGGAAAGTCCACTCCTTTCTCGTAGAACACCATCACCTTGTCTTCTGCCTGAAGATCCTCTCCGATCCATTTGACTGCATCGGCATACTGTGCCGCTGAAGAGGACGGTACCTGTATGAAGTTGGAATGCCTGTTCGCAAGGGTGTCGGCACGGTGGTCAAGAGGGGAGACGACGAATTTGTCTGCCGGGCTTTTTGCAAGCATTTCCTTCAGAGATGCAGTGGAGACCGGCCCGATGGCAATGTCTGCACCCTCAAGCCTCGAAGTCGTGATGGGAAGAGGGTGGGATGCTCCGTCATAGACGCTCATTTCCACATTTATGCCGTTCCTGCCCAAATCCCTTGAGGCAATCAATGCACCGCTGTAGAAATCCATTATCCCTTCGGAATGTTTCTCTGCCGGGACATTGAACGGAAGCATCAGCACCACGTTCAGGTCTTTCTTTGAAATCACCTCCTCTGAAGGGACCTCAACCGGAACGGCAGCCACTGTGTCAACTGCCTCTTCCTGAAGAACTTCCTCAGGGATGAAAGTCTGAGGCTCGGTCGGGATACGGAGTTTCTGTCTCTTGGTCAGTTTCCTGTCCTTCAGGGAATTGTACTTCATCAGACTTTCCGTGGTCATCCCGTATTTCTCAGCAATGTCGTCAATGTTCTCGTACCATTTGACAATGTGGATGAAATAGTCTGTGCTCTTTCCTTTCTTCTGCTCCCTCTTCTCCTTTTTCTCCTCCCTGGAAGGCTTTTCCTCCTGTGGGGTCTCGTCCTTCACTGTCTCCTTCCTGACTACAGCTGCCTCACGTGCCTCTTCCCTGCCCTTTGCCGGAATGAGGATGATTGCATTCTTCTTCAGACCTGTCTCCTTCAGAGTCTTGTTGGCCTCGTAGATTTCATCGATGGTCACCCCGTAGGCCTTTGAGATAGAGTAGAGGGTCTGCTTTTCAAGGACGATGTGGGAGTAGTAGATCTTTCCCTCGAATTTCACGGTCTCCTTTGACAGAGTGACCTCCGGGGCCTTGTATTCCTGTGCTGAGAGAATCCCCCCGCAGCAAATCAGACAGCAGCCGAGTGCGGCAGCCGCTATGTTCATCAATTTCTTCATATCATATTTCTTTTTTGTCGGGCAGAGTCCCGGCAAAATCCAACAATGTCCTGCAGAAAGTTCCCCAGGAGAGTCTTTCCTTTTCGGTGCGGATGTTCCGCACGCAGTCTTCCCTGATTCCCGGGTCAGAAAAATATCTGAGAATCTCGTCCCTTATGGCCTCAGGGGAGCCCTCCGCCGCTACAAGTCCCGTGCCCCTGTCACCGATTGTCTCCCGCAGGCCTCCCACTCCGGTCACTATGACAGGGACCTCGAAATGGTAGGACACTGAACTGATTCCGCTCTGTGTGGCGCTCCTGTAGGGGAGGACAACGACATCCGAGGCGGCGAAGAAAGTTCCCACCCTGTCGTCGCTCACATAGTTGAGGAACAGGTGCACCCTCTCCTTTCCCGGCAGGCCTTCTATGATCTTTTCATATTTCGCAAATGAACCGTAGGGTTCTCCTGCGACGACAATCTGGTAGTCCTCAGGCAGCATCCCGAATGCTTCGAGAAGGATGTCCAGCCCTTTGTATTCCCTGATCAGTCCGAAAAACAGGATGGTCTTACGCCCCGGATCCAGCCCCAGGGCCTTCATCGCCTCCGCCCTGTCGGGTTTCTTCCCGAACTGGGAGTAGAGCGGATGGTTGATGACGATGTGCCTGACATCTTTTTTCAGTTTCAAAAGGTCCTGTTCCACGGCCTCGCAAAGGGTGACGCATCCGTCGCTTCCTGAGAGGAAGTATTTTGTCAGCGGTGTGTCGAAGAACCTTTTCTCGTGCGGGATTACGTTGTCAAGAATCGAAATGACCTTGCACCTGCTTCGCATCCTCCTTGTGACGAATCCGAGGGAGGGTGCAAAAAACGACATCCAGTATCTCACGATAAGGATGTCGGGGTTCCATTTGCGAATGGCGGAAACCGTCCTGAGGTAGGAAAAGGGGTTCACCGTGTCAAGGACACGCTCGCTTTCAATCTGCGGAATGTTGTCAGTCGGAGTGACAAACTGGGTCTTTCCCGGGAAAAGCAGGTCGGGATACTGCCGCTTGAAGTTGAATGCCCTGACTGTATGTTCCTTTGCCAGTTCATCCGTCAGACAGGTGTTGAACTGGGCGATACCCCCTCGGTAGGGATAGAAACAGGACAGTACCGCGATTCTCAATTATTTCTTGTTTTTGTTCTTGATGTATTCCTCGTTCAGACCTGCGATGACTGTGTCGGTGATGTCAAGCGCGCTGTCGCCTGTGATTACAGGTGCTCCACCCTGGTTGGTGAGAATCATTGCGTACTGCATTGTCTCGTTGAATGTGTCGAGGTAGGTCTTGATTGCATCGGCAAGCTGGTTCATCATCACCACCTGCTCCTCGTTGATCTCGTTCTGCTTCTGCTGGGCGTAGGTGTTGAATTCCTGCTCCTGCTGCTGGAGTTTCTGGCCCTGTACCTCTGCCACTGAACGGGTCATCAGTCCTTTGTTGAGCTTGTCCTGGAATGCATTGACGTCGTTCTCGAGCTTTTTGCCCCTGCGTGTCACCTCTGCCTGGATGTTCTGAACCTTGGTCTCGACCACAGAACGGAGGTCGTTGGCCATATCGTACTCCTGGAGAATGCGGTCAAGGTCAACATAGACGATTGCGCCTTTCTCAGCCTGGATTTCTGTCTCTGTTCCGTTTTCTGCGTTGTTGCCCTTCTTGCCTGACTGGAGGAAGAGGATGCAGAGAGTGATTGCTGCTGCCAGCGCAAGGCTGCTGAGCACAATGGAAATGATTGATGCGGTTTTGTTCATTGTATTATTTTTTATTGTTTTTCAATGTGTTTGGCTATGAGTGGAGCCGACAGTCGGCAAAGATAGTCAAAAAATCTTTATTTTTGACAGGTATGCTTGTATTGTCCTTTCAAGTCCCATATAAAGTGCGTCGCAGATGATTGCGTGGCCTATCGAGACTTCGTCGGTCCAGGGTATGCGGGATATGTAATATTCAAGATTTTCGAGGTTAAGGTCGTGTCCCGCATTCAGGCCGATTCCGCATTCTTTCGCAGCCAGGGCCGCCTCTGCGAATGGAGCGATGGCAGCTTCCCTGTCCAGTGAATATCCCGATGCATAGCTTTCAGTGTAGAGCTCGACCCTGTCGCATCCGCAGGCTGCTGCGCCTCTGACCATCTTCGGGTCGGGGTCCACGAAAATGGATGTGCGTATTCCCGCTGCCTTGAACCTGGAACAGACGTCAGTCAGGAAGTCCCTGTTGCCTATGGTGTCCCATCCGGCATTGGAGGTGATGGCATTCTCGGCGTCGGGAACGAGGGTGACCTGGTCGGGACGGACCTCGAGAACCAGGTCGATGAACGATGGAATCGGGTTCCCCTCGATGTTGAACTCCGTCTTCACTGTCGGGCGGATTGTCCTTACGTCCGAATATCTTATGTGTCTTTCATCCGGTCTCGGGTGTACCGTGATTCCCTCTGCTCCGAATCTTTCGCAGTCCAGTGCAGCTTTTGCCACATCCGGCATATTTCCGCCCCTGGCGTTTCTCAGTGTGGCGATTTTGTTGATGTTTACACTTAATCTGGTCATCCCTGCTTACTTGTAAATGTCGTTGTTCCGCTACGCGGACCTGTTTGTGTCCGGGTTTGAACGCGCAAAAATAATATATATGTTGAAATAATTGGCAATTTATTCAAAACAGTTTAGTAATTTTGACGCCAATTTCGGAATAGCCTGAAGATTCCATAGCAGTGTACTGATGAAGATTGCAGTGTATTTGAGAAATCCGCGTCTGGAAAACGATCCGCGTCTTGTCACTCTTCTTGATGAATTGAAATCAAGGGGGTGTTCCGTTCTGAATCTTTGCAGGAACGGGGGCAGGGAGCCTTTGCCGGGTGACACGGATTTTCTGCTGAGTGTCGGCGGGGACGGAACATTCCTGTCGGCTTCCTCGTTTGCGGCTGTGGCCGGAGTTCCCGTCGTCGGGGTGAATCTCGGCAGGCTGGGCTTTCTCTCGGAAAACCGCCCTGAGGTGGTTGCGGATGCACTTCTGACCGGTAAATATTCACTGGATGTCAGGACTATGCTTCAGGTGGAATGCCTGGAGGGCGCTTTGAAAGGGGTGGATTTCCCGCCTGCCCTGAATGAGGTTACCGTCCACAGAATCGGAGCGGCTATGCTCGGGGTGGAGGTCTCCGTGAACGGCAAGGCTCTTCCGACTTACTGGGCTGACGGTCTGCTGATTGCGACGAGTTCAGGTTCGACGGCATATTCCCTCAGTGCAGGCGGTCCGATTGTGATGCCGGAGTCAGAGGTCCTCATCATTTCCCCGATTGCTCCGCACAATCTCAATGTCAGACCTCTTGTTGTGCCTTGCACCTCGGAAATCACTCTTGGCCTGCGTTCCAGGGACGAGAAGGTAAATCTGACGATGGACAACAGGACATTCGAGACAGAGTCCGGAACGAAACTGCTGGTTTCGATGGCACAGTTTTCGCTTAAGCGCGTCCGTCTTGACAGTTCGGATTTTATCAATGCACTGACGGAAAAACTTTTTTGGGGAGAGGACATTAGAAATTCTACAGAACAATGACTATGGAGAATACGGTACGGATACCGCGGCACGTGTCCATTATTATGGATGGAAACGGCAGATGGGCCGGGGAGAGGGGCAAGGAACGCTACTACGGCCACGTGGAAGGTGTCGAGAGGGTGAGGGCGTGCACCATTGCAGCCGCAGAATATGGGGTTGAATATCTGTCCCTCTTTGCCTTTTCGGAGGAGAACTGGGGCAGGCCGGGCAAGGAGGTGGATTTCCTGATGGGGCTGATGGTCGAATGCATCAGAAAGGAACTCCATCTTTTTCTTGACAATGACATCCGGCTTCTGGTACTTGGCAACCGTGATCGACTGAATCCCGAACTGAACGCGGCCATTGACGATTGCGTTGCAATGACGGCCCGGAACAAAAGGATGACCCTCATCATCTTTCTCAGCTACAGCGGAAAATGGGACATTATGCAGGCAGCCTCAAGGATTGCTGCTGAATATGCGTCATCCCCGCAGCGCCGTGCCGAATTGGAAAATTTGACCCCTGAGATGTTCAGCCGCTATCTTGTCACGGACGGGATTCCGGACCCTGACCTTGTGATCAGAACATCAGGGGAACAGCGCCTGAGCAACTATCTTTTGTGGCAGAGTGCGTATTCGGAATTCTATTTCACAGATGTCCTGTGGCCTGATTTCAGGAAGGATTCTTTCCTTTCTGCAATGAAAGAGTATTCCCAAAGGGACCGCAGATATGGAAAAGTTAAATAAATGCTTATATTTGCAGTTTTGAAATTATAGGAAAAAGATGAGACTTTGCCGAATTATTCTCCTCGCCGCCTGTCTGCTTGCTTCCGTGCCCTTCTTGAACGCCCAGCAGCGGGCTGCCAGTCTGACCGTCGACTACAATAATCCCAGAAAATACATTGCCGCTGGCGTGAGCGTCGAGGGCAACAAGTACCCCAATTCCGAGCAG